>CANBYM010000035.1 GCA_947373605.1 Comamonadaceae bacterium | reverse complement strand
GTTGTACGTCACTGGCTCCGTGACGACAGCCTGCTGAAGCAGCCGGTAGAACAGCAATCCTCGAGAAGCCGAAGTCCTTCGATTGAACCGGAAAACGACGGACGTCAGCATCCAGAGGTCTACTGTTCTATCGATTGCTGCAACAGGCGGTGGTGACTGGGCCCTTTACGTATGAAATGGTTATTGAAACCGCCGAGCGTTCTGCGAACAGATAGTGAGAGCGCATTTTGCTTAGACGGGCTTGCATGAATACCAATTTGGGACTATACTTCTTTGATGCAAATTATTGCTTTGCGAAATATTGAGTCTTATTGGAAACAACCCAATCGTGGGGATTCGGAAGGTGCACTAAAGGCGTGGTTAGCTGAAGCCAAGTTGGCGCAATGGACCACGCCGCAAGATGTGAAGAATCAGTATGCAAATGCTAGCGTCATCGCAAACAATCGCGTTGTTTTCAACATCAAGGGAAATGACTACAGACTTATCGTCGCTATCGCTTACAAAATGCAGTATGTCTATGTGAAGTTCATTGGTACCCATACCGAATACGACAAAGTGGATGCAACCACAGTTGATCAGTTCAAAGGAGTTTGACCATGGAAATTAAAGCTATTCGTACAGAGGAAGATTACCTTGCAGCATTGCGCGAAGTTTCCGACCTGATTGACATGGACCCATCGGAGAACTCGTACGAAGGTGATCGACTTAATGTGTTGGGCACTCTTGTGCAGGCCTATGAAGCAAAGCACTACCCGATTGATCCTCCTGATCCAATTGAAGCGATCAAGTTTCGCATGGAACAGTCGGGCATGACAGTGAAAGACCTTGTGCCTTATATTGGGCCCCTCAACCGGGTGTATGAAGTCCTATCCTATAAGCGCACCTTGTCCCTTAATATGATTCGTAGACTGAGCGAGGGATTACGTATACCTGCAGAGATTCTAATACGCGAATCTGAATCAGTTGCTGCTTGAGACTGAAATCATGAATCTCGATCCACAAGTTTCAAATTGTATTAAGCAATGCCTCGTTAGTGAATTTAACTCATCAAAGGTGATAATTTTCGGATCTTATGCCAGTGGCGATGCGACGCTTGAAAGCGATGTTGACATAATGGCTGTTGTTAAAGATGGACAATCATCAGGTCATGAAGCCACTGTCAAGGCCCGTATAGCGATACGAAAAGCCTTAAAGGCCATTGGTAAGAATATGGCCTTTGATTTAATTTTATCAAAACAGGCAGTTTTTGATAGAGCAAAGTTGCTTAATGGCACCATTCAATTTGTTGCTGAACATCATGGAGTGACGATTTGAAAAAAGATATAACTGACGTATTGTCCTGGATGTTAGAAATCGAAAAGATCAAAAAACCCATTTCGGGTGGGATAATTTATCAATCATTGCTTCGGAAGGTAATCATGAGACCATCAAACACAGACTCAGAATCGCCGTTGAATCACTTAACAGCTTCGGCATCCTCTCCGACGCCTGCTACCAGCAAGCAATCGGAGGAGTCCCGACTGGCCGCGACCAAGAAATGGCTGGAGACTATCAACGCAAATATGATGCGCATGTCCGAGGACGACGGGTATCGCAGGGAAATTGCGAAAAATCTATCGTAACCGAAGAGGAGCAAACGTCTTCTTGTGACGTCTGTAATTGCATTCCTTGTATTTGCCCAAACGGATCTTCTGAAGAATGGCTCCCTAAACCTGCCTAACACCTTGGATTCAGGATCTGTGGAGCTAAAGGGATACCCCATGCGTTTAACCAGTTTTCTTGAATTTTGCTATCAACTTTTGAAGCCCGTTTTGATGTATCTACAGAAGTTTCAGAACATCTGACTCAGAATCGGGCTGCACATTGGCTTGCCCGGCAAGCACTCTATGGGAGAGTTTGGAAAACAGAAGGAAATACTAAGTTTGTGAAAAGGCAAAACGAGCGACTCGTTTTTTCGCATCTGTCAGTTACCCGGACGCAGAGCACGAAGGCTCTGGCAGATGTTCAATGGAAAAATGTCGCTCGGGCTCACGGTAAGAACCGCAATTTGTGGGGTGCAAACTTCAAAAACTGATTCCAACATAGAGTCGAATTCGCTTCCTTGTCTGGTACAGACAGACCATCTGAGAAACCCTCAATGGAAATGAAGAATGAATTTCAGCCTGGGACTTCTAGACCCCTGGGCGGCGCATCTGAAGGTGCGTTGTTTGGTAAACGTGTTGACAGACTAACCAATCACTCTGAAAGTGGATTTGTCCACTAGCAGGTGTTGGTAATCTATCAACAAGTTAACTGAACGGCTAGGTTCAGAACTGAGCTGCGTTTTTGCCTTTGAATGGCGCGTAGAAGGCCTGGATGGCGGCCATGTCAGCCTCGACATCACCAGTGGGGATAAATTCGCCACCGATGCCTGCGCGCTTTTTTTCATAGTCCATGAACGCCAGCACGATAGGCACCTGCGCGCCGGTGGCAATGTAATAAAAGCCGGTTTTCCAGTAACGCACTTTGCTGCGTGTACCCTCGGGCGGGACCACCAGTTGCAGCGGACCGTCTGCATCCTGAATGGCCTGAACCGATGCGGCCACCAGGTTGTTGGCACTTTCCCGGTTCACCGCAATGCCGCCGAGCCACATCATCAGGCCCCGAAAGGGCGGAATGAAAATCTGTTGCTTGCCCATCCAGTAAATATTGAGGCGCAGCGCAAAGGAGACCATCAATGTGTAGGGCAAATCCCAGTTGCTGGTGTGTGGCGCGGCTATGAACACACTCTTGCGGGCATTGGCCGGCAGCTCGCCAACGACGGTCCAACCGGTGGCTTTGAGAAACGCAACCGAGAAGCTCCGCAATACGGTGTTGACTACCGGCGTATCAAAAATAGTACGGTGCATGCAGGCTTGGGTTTACTGCGGCGCGCGCGCAGGTTCGTGGTCTTTGTCGGGACGGTGTGCGGGGTCCACGTGCGTCATCAGATTGAGAACACGGTGGCGTTGCAACACGGCCTGGCGGGCGGCTACTGCAATGTTGTGGCCGGCCTCTACGGTAATGTCAGCGTCTACCTCGATGTGCGCGTCCACCACCACCATGTCGCCCATCTTGCGGGTGCGCACATCGTGCACACCGGCCACACCGGGGGTGTCAATCAGTGTCTGGCGGATGGCTTGCACCTCGGCGTCGTCGACGGCGCGGTCCATCAGGTCGTGCATGGCATCCCAACCGAAGCTCCATCCCATTTTACCGACCATAAAGCCCACGATCAGCGCGGCAATCGGGTCGAGCAAGGGGTAGCCTGCCAGGTTACCGATCAGGCCGATGCTTACCACCAGCGACGAGGCCGCATCGCTGCGTGCGTGCCATGCGTTGGCCACCAGCATGCTGGATTTGACCGCTTTAGCCACGCGCAGCATGTAGCGAAACAGCAACTCTTTGGCGGCAATGGCGGCCAGTGCGACCCAGAGTGCAGCCGCGTGCGCGGTAGCGATAGTTTCCGGCGCTTCTAGTTTTTGCAGTGCCGACCAGACCATGCCTATGCCAACTGCCAGCAACAGGCCGCCCAGCGCCAGCGAAGCCGCAGTCTCAAAACGCTGGTGGCCGTAGGGGTGGTCCACGTCTGCATCTTTTTTTGCATGGTGGCTGGCAACCAGCACAACGAAGTCGGCCACCAGGTCGGACAGCGAGTGAATGCCGTCGGCAATCAAGCCCTGCGATCTGGCAAAAACCCCCACCACAATTTGCGTGGTCGACAGCAGCACGTTGACCAACACGCTAACCCAGGTGCTGCGCGTGGCCGCGGCTGCACGTTGGGCAACGGAGTGCGTGGCGTGTTCGGAGGCGTCGTCGATATCTGCAAAGTTCATGGCGGTCGTCGTGCTGTGCGTATAGGCTAAAGCTTAAACAATGTGCATTAAGCCTGCCTTAGCTAAGGTGCTTTCCAGCAATGCCGGCCAGTTCAAACATCGTAACCTGCGCCTTGCCGAACACGGGTAGCAATTTGGCATCGGCGTTGATCGCACGCTTGTTGGTGGCATCCTGCAAACCGTTGGCCTTGATGTAGTCCCACAGTTTTTTGATGACCTGCGTGCGCGCCACCGGTTCCGCGCCAATGACTGCGGCCAGCGCAGCGCTGGGCAGCTTGCCGGTTGCTGCTGTAGTCGCACGCGGCGTTTTGGGCTTGGCCACCTTGGCTGCGGCTTTGGCAGGGGCTTTTGCAGCCGTCTTTTTAGCTGCTGCCTTTTTAGCTGCAGGCGTTTTTGCGGCCGTTGTGGTTTTGGCCGCTGCCTTGTAGGCCGCCTTGCGCGGCGGGAACTTGCTGGGGGCAAATTCAAAGTTCACTTTGCCAGCCTCTTCGTCCCAGGCCAGCATGGCCTTAAAGGCGCGGCGCGTGCGCATGGAGACAAACTTGTCGAGCAGGTCGGTCTTGCCGGTCTCCAGCAGTTTGCTCATCTGCTCGCGTTCGATGGGTTGCTGCAGGATGATCTGGCCGCTCTTGAAGTCGCAGCTCGGCGTGGGTTGCGCCATGGTGGGCACCGACTTTTCGCACACGTAGTTTTTGCCGTGCTCGAAAACCTGTGCACCGCACTTGCGGCAGGCACCTAGAGAAGTCTGGCCGCTGAAGTCCACCAGTTCACCGCTCTCTTCGCCGATCTTGTCGTCGCCGAAGTCGAATTCGAGTTTGTAGTTCTTGGTGTCTTCGTCAAACTTGATGACCATTTCGGCGGTAAAGGGCCAGCCCGCTTTGGAGCGGAAGCCTTCGAGTGGGCCGATTTTTTTGTCGCGCAGGAATTGCTCGACTTCAGCCGGTTCAAACGTACGTCCCGCCGGTGATTTACCGAACGAGAAGCCGCAGCCCTCGGTGTCGCCGGACTTGCCGGTGCAGGTATAGCGGCGGTAGTTTTCTTTGACAATGCCTCCGCAATTCGGGCATGGTGCGGCCAGCGTGGCGTAGTCGCCGGGAATGGTGTCGCGGTCGTACTCTTTGGCCTTCTTGACCATGCGCTCTGTCATGGCGGCAATTTCGGCCATAAAGCTGTCGCGGCGCAACTTGCCTTGCTCCATTTGCGCGAGCTTGTATTCCCACTCGCCGGTGAGTTCAGCCTTGGTCAACTCCTGCACATCCAGCCCGCGCAAGAGCGTCATCAGCTGGAATGCCTTGGCCGTGGGGATGAGTTCGCGGCCTTCGCGCAGCATGTACTTTTCGGCGATCAAGCCTTCTATGATGCTGGAGCGCGTGGCAGGCGTGCCCAGGCCTTTTTCCTGCATGGCTTCGCGCAGTTCATCGTCTTCCACGGTTTTACCGGCGCCTTCCATGGCGCCGAGCAGGGTGGCTTCGGAGTAGCGTGCCGGTGGCCGGGTCTTGAGTCCTTTTGGATCGACGGCGTCGGTGTTGACCTTTTCGCCGGGTTTGACAGGTACCAGGCTCTGACCCTTGTCGCCGTCCTTGGCGTCCGCCACTTCATCAGCGGCTTCTTTGCCGTAAATCGCCAACCAGCCCGGCTTGACCAGCACTTTGCCTTCGGTCTTGAAGGCGTGCGGAGTCACAGTAGTGATTCGGGTGGTTACCTGGTACTCGGCGCTCGGATAGAACACCGCCATGAAGCGACGCACCACCAGGTCGTACACCTTTTGCTCGGCCTCACTTAGGCCGCTGGGCGCCTGCAGTGTAGGGATGATGGCAAAGTGATCCGACACCTTAGCGTTGTCAAACACGCGCTTGGTGGGCTTGATGTAGTTGTTGTTCAGCGCCGTGAGCGCGTGCGGTGCAAGGTGGCGCATGCCGCTGTCGGCCAGCATCTCGAAGGTTTGCTTGACCACGGGTACGTAGTCTTCGGGCAGATTGCGCGAGTCGGTACGCGGGTAGGTCAGTGCCTTATGGCGCTCGTAGAGAGACTGTGCTATCGACAGCGTCGTCTTGGCCGAGTAGCCGAATTTGCCGTTGGCCTCGCGCTGCAGCGATGTCAGGTCAAACAGCAGTGGCGATGCCTGTGTGGTGGGGCGGCTTTCTTCGGAGACGGTACCGCGTTGCCCGCGTACGGCGTCGGCAATGGCCTTGGCTTGCGCAGCGCTCCACACGCGGTCGGCTTTGAGCTCGGCGTCCTCCGGGTTCTTTCTCCACTGCGGGTCGAACCATTTGGCAGGATAGGTGCCTGCTTCGGCGCCGAAGGTAGCGTGGATTTCCCAGAAGTCGCGGCTGATGAATTTGCGAATCTGTTCTTCGCGCTCCACCACCACCGACAGCGTTGGTGTCTGCACCCGGCCCACGGTGGTCAGAAAGAAGCCCCCGTCGCGTGAGTTAAACGCGGTCATGGCGCGGGTGCCGTTGATACCGACCAGCCAGTCGGCCTCCGAGCGGCAGCGTGCTGCGTCTGCCAACGGTTGCATCTGGGCATTGGTGCGCAGGTGGGCAAAGCCGTCGCGAATGGCTTGCGGCGTCATGCTTTGCAGCCACAGGCGCGATACCGGCTTGCCCAGTGGCTTTGCACCACCGGCGTATTGCTCAATCAGGCGGAAGATCAGCTCCCCCTCACGGCCCGCGTCACAGGCGTTAATGATTTTGTCGACGTCTTTGCGCTTGGCCAGTTTGACCACTGCATTGAGGCGGGTCTTGGTTTTGTCCACCGGTTTGAGGTCGAAGTGCGGCGGAATGACGGGCAGGTTGGCAAAGCTCCATTTGCCGCGCTTGACGTCAAACTCTTCAGGCGCCTGAATCTCCACCAGATGGCCCACCGCACTGGAGACTACATACGTATCACTCTCAAAGTACTCATCATGCTTCTCGAACTTCCCCGCAGTAGGCGTGAGCGCACGGACGATGTCCTGCGCCACAGAAGGCTTTTCAGCGATAACCAATGTCTTGGAGGCAACTTCGTTTTTCATCTGACTACAATCCCGTTTTCTCGCGCACGCACACACAGGTGCGCGCTCACACACGCGGGCACGCACATGCGCGCCCATACGATTCACCATACCAAATTTTTGCGCCGTGGCTAAAAAACCTGAGAAATCTCCTGTTCCCGCTGATAAGCGCCGTATTCAAACCCGCCGATCCGGTGTGCATGGCAAGGGTGTGTTTGCAGTGCAGGATATTGCCGAAGGCGAAACCATTATTGAATATGTGGGCGAGATCATCAGCTGGGCCGAGGCGCAGCGCCGCCACCCGCACGACCCTACCGATCCCAACCATACGTTTTACTTTCACATTGACGAAGACCATGTGATCGATGCGCTGTACGGCGGTAACTCCTCGCGATGGATTAACCACGCCTGCGACGCCAACTGCGAAGCGGACGAAGACGGTGGCCGTGTTTTCATCAAGGCGCTGCGCAACATCAAAGCCGGCGAAGAACTGAACTACGACTACGGCCTGATCATCGACGAGCCCTACACCAAGAAGCTCAAGGCCGAATACCCTTGCTGGTGCGGCACCAAGAAATGCCGTGGCACTTTGCTCGCGCCCAAGCGTGGGAAGCGATGAACACCCCCGTCCAGGCGCACTGCGTTTTCCATGACGATTCGTTGGTCTGCTGAAACCCTCTGGGAGCAAGTGGAACCGTTGTTGCCGGGCTTCACGGTGGAAATACTGCCGCAGATCGACTCCACCAACACCGAGCTGATGCGCCGGGCGCGCGCCGGGCAGCTGGAGCCCGCATTGCTGGTGGCGGAGCATCAGACCGCAGGACGTGGTCGATTGGGTCGGGACTGGCAAAGCGGGCTGGTCAAGGATGAAGCGCTTGCCGGACTCACGTTTTCTCTGGGACTTGTTCTCAAACCGGCGGATTGGTCGGGTTTGTCGCTGGCGGTGGGGTTGTCCGTGGTGCAAAGCCTGCACCCGGATTTATTGTTGAAGTGGCCTAACGACGTGTGGCTGGGTGAGCGCAAGCTTGCCGGAATCCTGATTGAAACGGCGAGCGTGGGCGATGTGCGTTATGCCGTTATTGGCATCGGTATCAATCTGCTGGCGCGCGACGCAACAGGCCTGCGCACCCCGCCAGCTGCCTTGGCTGAATTGGTCCCCGATATCGATGCACCGGCTGCGCTCAGCGCTGTGCTGTTGCCCCTGGTGCATGCAATTTTGCGCTTTGAGACCCACGGGTTTGCACAGTTGCGCGAACCCTTTCACACAAGGGACTTGCTGTACGGTCGGGTGGTCACCTGCACCGATGGAACCATAGGCCAGGCGCGGGGTGTCGATGCAGGAGGCGCCTTGCTCGTGCATACTTCCCATGGACTTCAAAAAATCAGCAGTGCGGAGGTGAGTGTGCGTCCCAGTTCCATGTCCGATGGATCGGCAGCAGAGTAATGTTGCGTTCTCTCGTTTTAGCGTTGGTGTTATTAAACGGCGTCTATTGGGCCTGGTCGCAGGGGCTATTGCGTGACATCGGCTTTGCACCTGAGCAGCAGAGTGAGCCACAGCGCATTGCCAAACAAATCAACCCGCAGGCCTTGGAAATATTGCGTCCTGAGCAATTCAAGCAAATCGAAGAGCAGGCAAAGGCCGCTGCCGACCCCAAAGAGTGTTTGCAGGCCGGGCCTCTGGACGCCGTGCAAAGCGCCACAGTGCGCAAGGTGCTGGAAAACGCATGGCCCGCCGGTAGCTGGGAGATGCAGACGCTTAACCTGCCGCAGCGCTGGATTATTTACATGGGCCGGTATGACACCACCGACTTGCTGTTGAAAAAGCGTGCTGAAATTGTTGCCATGAATTTGAGGTTGGAGGCGCTCAACAACCCTGCATTGGAGCCGGGCCTGTCACTGGGTGGTTTTGCAACCCAGGCGCAGGCGGAAGAGGCGCTACTGCAGCTCAACAAGCGCGGTATACACACTGCGCGCGTGGTTCAAGAGCTCCAAGGCGGCGTGGCATTTGAGTTGCGCATGCCTGCGGTCAGCTTAGCACTCAAGGCCAAGCTGGGCGATGTCAAGAGCGCATTGGCGGCCAAGCCGCTCACACCGTGTGCACAGCTTGCGTCAAGTCCCGGTTGACCGGTCACCGGGAAAGCGCACGGTGAAAGACGCGCCGGGCGGTTGTTGGCCCGGACGGGTGTCCTCCAGTGTCACCTCGGCATGGTGCTGGCGCGCGATTTCAAGCACGATGGGCAGGCCCAGTCCCGAGCCGTCAGCCTCATTGCCCAGCGCACGGTAAAACGGCTGAAACACCAGTTCCCGTTCTGCGGCGGGAATGCCGGGGCCGGAGTCCTCCACCTGCACAACCAAAGCCTTGCTAAAGGGATCTACCAGGACCCGAGCGGTGATGACGCCGGGTTTGTCAGGCAGCGAGGGGGTGTAGTTGATGGCGTTGTCCACCAGATTGCGCACCATTTCCTTCAGCAGCGTCGGGTTACCTTGCAGCTTGACGCCTGCAGAGCCCGGTTGAGCGCCTTCGTAGCCCACGTCAATTTGCTTGTCCATTGCACGCGGCACGCAGTCCTGAACCACTTCCATGGTCAGCCGCGCCATATCGCACACCTGGTGGGTAATGACGGTGCCACTGCTTTCAGCGCGCGCCAGGGCGAGTAACTGGTTCACGGTGTGTGTGGCGCGGATGCTGGAACGACCGATTTGCCGCAAAGACTGTTTCAGGTCTTCTGCGCTGCCGCCTTCGCGTTGGGCCAGGTCGGCTTGCATGCGCAAGCCCGCTAGCGGCGTTTTGAGTTGGTGTGCGGCATCCGCCAGAAATCGCTTTTGGGTTGAAATGGAGTCTTTCAGTCGCAGCAGCAAATCGTTGACGGAGGCCACCAGTGGAGCCACTTCCATGGGCACGGCTTCGACGTCCAGCGGACTCAAGTCGTCGGGCTTGCGCGCACGGATGCGTTCTTCCAAGCGGTTGAGTGGTTTGATGGCTTGCACCAGCGCTAGCCAAACCAGCAGTACCGCCAGCGGCAAGACCACAAACTGCGGAAGCATGACGCCTTTCACAATCTCCGTGGCCAGAACGGAGCGTTTGTCCATGGTCTCCGCCACTTGCACCAGCGCAGGCTTGGAGGCGGGCAAGTCTAGCTTTACCCACATGTAGGCCACTTTCAGCTCGGTGCCGCCATAGTCTTCATCGCGCATGCGCACTTCGCCGGTGGGGCCCTTGTCATCGTCGTTAGGGGTGGGCAGATTGCGCTCACCGCCCAGAAATTCGCCAGCCGGGCCCAGCACCTGAAAGTAAACTGTGTCGGTGTCGTCCGCACGCAGTAACTCGCGGGCGGGCAATGGCAATACGAATTGCGCACGGTTCTTGTTGATCGTGATGAGTTGCGCCAGCGCCGTGACGTTGTATTCCAGCGCCCTATCAAACGGCTTTCCGGCAATTCCCTGCGCGACCAGCCAGGTCAGCACCAGGCTGATGGGCCACAGCAGTAGCAGCGGCGTGAGCATCCAGTCCAGAATTTCACCGAAAAGACTGCGCTGCTCCCGCTGGAAAATTTTCATGCTTTAGCTAGGACTGGATTTTTTCCAGGCAATAGCCCAAGCCGCGCACGGTGGCAATACGAATCGGGCCTTTCTCGATCTTCTTGCGCAGGCGATGGATATACACCTCGATGGCGTTGTTGCTGACCTCTTCGCCCCACTCACACAGGCGCTCGACCAGCTGGTCCTTGCTGACCAGACGGCCCGTGCGTTGCAGCAAAACTTCCAGCAAACCTAGTTCGCGGGCGGAGAGTTCCACCATCTTGCCGTCAATGGTGGCCACGCGCCCGGCCTGGTCGTAGGTCAGGGGGCCATGCTTGATGCTGCTACTGGTAGCGCCCATGCCCCTGCGCACCAGAGCGCGTACACGGGCTTCGAGTTCCTGCAGGCTAAAAGGCTTGGCCATGTAGTCATCAGCGCCATAGTCTAGGCCTTTTACGCGCTCTTCCACGCTGTCTGCCGCAGTGAGAATCAGCACCGGCAGCGATGAGCCCCGGCCGCGCAATTTTTTAAGGACCTCCAAGCCATGCATCTTGGGCAGGCCCAGGTCCAGAATCAGCAAGTCGAATTCGGTATTGGTCATCAAGGCTGCATCGGCTTCGCTGCCGCTGGCTACATGGTCGACCGCAGCACCCGCTCCACGCAGTGCGCGCAACAATCCATCGGCCAAAGCCTGATCGTCTTCCGCAATCAAAATCCGCATGCTTGTCTCCTTTTTGTTCCGGCATTCTAGGTCGGGTTAGCGGCCACTATAGGCTTCCAGCCCCAATGTGATTACGGTAGTTACCTCAGTGCCTACGGCGGCACGCATCTCCTCCTGAGCCTGCGCAACTGCGTCGCGATAAGCGTGCAGCCATGCCAGGCCCGTGGCAGTAAAGCTTATTTGCCGTGCCCGCGCATCGCCGGGGTGGGCTGTGCGCTGCACCATGCCCCATGCTTCGCACTGGGTAACGAGGGTGGCCATGGCCTGCTTGGTCATGCCTGCGCGCGCAGCCAGATCGGTCAGTCTGGCACCCTCGTCGGGCAGGTGGCGTGTGATGTGAGTATGCGCGGCACTGACCTGATCGCGCGCCGCCAGATTGGACAGACCCAGCGGTACAGCAGGGTGGTGCGCCATGATTTCCAGCACCCGGGCGTCAAAGCGCTCCAGCGCCAGTCTTAGCCAATGGCCGATGTGGTTTTGTCGCCAGCCTGCGTCCCCTGTTTGTGTAGAACCTTCCATGGTTTAAATGGTAATGCAAACTGACTAAAAAATGTGTTTACCAATTTCAACAAGCACCATTAAACTACTGTTCAAGCATCCAGCCTGTAAATAACTGCAGATGATGCAAATAACTTAAACCGTTGATATTGAAGGAGATTTTCATGGACGCACCCGTTAAAGGCATGGCCGCCAACAGTGAAAAGGCCAAGGCGCTACAAGTGGCACTGGCCCAAATCGAGAAGCAATTCGGCAAGGGCACCATCATGCGCTTGGGCGAAGGCGAGGTGATTGAAGATATTCAGGTGGTCTCCACCGGCTCGCTGGGGCTGGATATTGCCTTGGGCGTTGGCGGTTTGCCGCGCGGCCGTGTGGTCGAAATTTACGGCCCGGAGTCCAGCGGTAAAACTACGCTGACTCTGCAAGTGATTGCCGAGATGCAAAAGCAAGGCGGACAGTGCGCGTTCGTCGATGCCGAACATGCGCTGGACATTCAATATGCGCAAAAGCTGGGCGTGAATCTGCAGGACCTGCTGATCAGCCAGCCGGACACCGGTGAGCAGGCGTTGGAAATTGTGGATAGCTTGGTGCGCTCCGGCGCGGTCGATCTGATCGTGGTGGACTCGGTGGCAGCTTTGACGCCCAAGGCCGAACTGGAAGGCGAAATGGGCGACTCCCTGCCCGGATTGCAGGCGCGTTTGATGAGCCAGGCTTTGCGCAAATTGACCGCTCACATCAAAAAGACCAACTGCATGGTTATCTTCATTAACCAGATCCGCATGAAGATCGGCGTGATGTTCGGCTCGCCCGAAACCACTACAGGCGGCAATGCGCTCAAGTTTTACGCCTCTGTGCGCCTGGACATCCGCCGTACGGGCACCATCAAAAAGGGCGATGACGCGATTGGTAACGAGACCAAAGTAAAAGTGGTCAAAAACAAAGTGGCGCCTCCGTTCAAGACGGCGGAATTCGACATTTTGTTTGGTGAAGGCATCAGCCGCCATGGCGAAATTATCGACATGGGTGTGAACGCGCACATTCTGGAAAAATCCGGTGCGTGGTATGCGTACCAGGGCGAAAAAATCGGTCAAGGCCGCGACAACGCCCGAGAGTTTTTGCGCGAGAACCCTGAACTTTCGATCGAAATCGAAAACAAGGTGCGCGAATCGCTGGGCATTCCATTGTTGCCAGTGGCGGAAGTGGAGACCAAAACTAAAGGCAAGAAAGCCGACAAGGCCGATAAGACAGCCGATAAAGCTGAATAAGTCTTAACCAGGTTTCGCCAGTGATTTCACTCACCGGTCGTGCTTTGCGTCTGCTCAGCGCGCGGGAACATTCCCGTGCTGAGCTGGAACGCAAGCTGGCCCGCTACGAAGAAGAACCCGGCGCACTGGCCAAGGTCCTCGATAACCTGGCGGCCAAAGACTTCATCAATGAGGCGCGTGTAGTGGAGTCGGTGGTGCACCGGCGTTCGGCCAAATTGGGCGCGACGCGCATCAAGCAGGAGTTGCAGGCCAAAGGGCTAGAGCCGCAGGCAGTCGCAGCAGCGGTGCAGCAGCTTCGATCAACCGAGTTGGAGCGTGCACGCGACGTCTGGCGCAAAAAATTTGGCGCGAAGCCACAGGATGCGGCCGAGCGTGGCAAGCAGATGCGATTTTTAGCCAGCCGGGGCTTTGGCGGCGAGACGATTCGCCGGTTGGTTTCAGGCAGTAATGAGGAGGTCTGAAAGCTGCGGTTTATAGCCCCAGCATCAATTCCAGGTTTTGCACTGCCGCGCCGCTCGCACCTTTGCCCAGGTTATCCAGCCGCGCGACGAGCACCGCATGCGCAAATCCGTCTTTGCCTGCGTCGTTGCCAAACACGCGCAACTCCATTTTGTTGGTGCCCGCCAGCGCAACGGCATCCAGTTTGAGGTCGGGGGTTGCAGCTTCCACCGTCACCCAGGGACTGCCCGCATAGTGTTTGGAAAGCGCCTCGTGCAGGTCTTGCGCAGTGGGCTTGCCCGGCAGCGTATCCAGATGTAGCGGTACTTGCACCAACATGCCTTGCGCAAAGTTGCCCACCGAAGGCACAAAGAGCGGCCTGCGTGCAAGCCCGGTGTAGCGCATGATCTCCGGGATGTGCTTGTGCTTCAGCCCAAGTGCATACAACTCAAACGGGCGTGCATTGCCGCTCTCATAGGCTTCCATCATGCTGCGTCCGCCACCCGAATAGCCACTCACGGACGGCAGGCAAACCGGATAGTCGGCGCTTAATAATCCGGCGTCAATCAGCGGACGGATCAATGCAATAGCGCCGGTCGCGTAGCAACCCGGGTTGGCAACACGATTTGCGCCGACCACCGCTTCGCGCTGGCCGGCGGCCAACTCCGGAAAGCCATACACCCAGCCCGCAGCGGTGCGGTGGGCGGTAGATGCGTCAATGATCTTGGGCCCGGGCTGCCCGGATTCCTTTTCGATGCTGTCGATCATCGCAACGGATTCAACCGCAGCATCATCGTGCAAGCACAGCACGACCAGGTCAGCTTGCGCCATCAGCGCACGCTTAGCCTGCGGGTCTTTGCGCAGTGATGGATCAATGTTGAGTAAATCAATGGCAGGCATCTTCTGTAGACGCTCACGGATTTGCAGGCCGGTGGTGCCTGCTTCGCCATCAATAAAAATTTTCTTCATTTTCTTTGCGTTTCAAGAGGCTGAATTTACACAGTAGAAATGGCACTTTTGGCCATTTGCAGCCAATGTGCGCTGTAAGTCTGGCAAAAGTTTTCCGCGTTGCAGCATGATACAGTCCCGCCCTGATGTGCCCCAGTGCCATGCCCTTGCGCTTTATGCCCACTCGCATGGCGAACATTGTTCTGCCCATAGAGAGATGTTATGAAGATTCACGAATACCAAGGCAAAGAAATTCTGCGCCAATTCGGCGTGCCGGTGCCTCGCGGCATCCCCGCTTTTACAGTCCAAGAAGCGGTTGAAGCTGCTCAAAAGCTCGGAGGTCCGGTTTGGGTGGTGAAGGCCCAGATTCACGCGGGCGGACGCGGCAAAGGCGGTGGCGTCAAAGTGGCCAAAACCATTGAAGATGTCAAACGCATTGCCGGTGAAATCCTGGGCATGCAGTTGGTGACCCACCAGACGGGTCCTGAAGGTCAAAAGGTTCGCCGCTTGTACATTGAAGACGGCGCTGACATCCAAAAAGAGTACTACGTATCTGTGGTGACCGACCGCGCTACCCAAAAAGTAGCATTTATCGCATCCAGCGAAGGCGGTATGGACATCGAAGAAGTAGCGCACTCTACGCCTGAAAAAATTGTGACCGAGTTCATCGACCCGCTAACCGGTCTGGGCGACGCGCAAGCTACAAAAATTGCCAATGCCATCGGAATGCCCGCGGGTTCCACGGCACAAGCAGTTGACATCTTCCAAAAGCTCTACAAGTGCTATATGGATACCGATGCATCGCTGGTGGAAATCAATCCGCTGAACCGCGATGGCAAAGGCAATGTGATTGCTCTGGACGCCAAGTTCAACTTTGACTCTAACGCCCTGTTTCGCCACCCTGAAATCGTGGCTTATCGCGATCTGGACGAAGAAGACCCAGCTGAAGTGGAAGCTTCCAAGTTCGACCTGGCCTATATCAGCTTGGATGGCAATATCGGCTGCCTGGTCAATGGTGCCGGTTTGGCCATGGCAACCATGGACACCATCAAGCTGTTCGGCGCAGAACCTGCCAACTTCCTGGATGTGGGCGGCGGCGCTACTCCTGAGAAGGTAACCGAAGCCTTCAAGATCATGTTGAAGAATCCCAAGGTCAAGGCCATTCTGGTCAACATCTTCGGCGGCATCATGAAGTGCGACACCATCGCAACCGGCGTGATTACAGCTTGCAAGGCTACCAATTTGAACGTGCCGCTGGTGGTGCGCATGAAGGGCACCAACGAAGACCTGGGCAAGAAAATGCTTAAGGAAAGCGGCCTGCCGATCATTTCGGTGGACACCATGGCAGAGGCTGCACAGGCAGCTGTTAAAGCGGTGAAAGGTTAATCATGTCGATCTACATCAATAAAGACACCAAAGTCATTACCCAAGGCATCACCGGCAAGACCGGTCAGTTCCACACGGAAAAATGCCAGGAATACGCAAACGGCAAAAACTGCTTTGTCGCAGGTGTGAACCCCAAGAAGGCCGGCGAGTCGATTTTTAACATCCCGATTTACGCCTCCGTGAAGGAAGCCGCTTCTGAAACCGGTGCAACCGTGTCGGTGATTTATGTGCCACCGGCAGGCGCCGCTGCAGCCATCTGGGAAGCCGTCGAAGCCGATCTGGACTTGGCCATCTGCATTACCGAAGGCATTCCAGTGCGCGACATGCTGGAAGTGCGTAACCGCATGAAGGCCAAAGAAGCCGCTGGCGGCAAAAAGACGCTGCTGCTCGGACCTAACTGCCCCGGTTTGATCACGCCCGACGAAATCAAGATCGGCATCATGCCCGGTCACATCCATCGCAAGGGTCGCATCGGTGTGGTTTCCCGCTCCGGTACGCTCACCTACGAAGCCGTGGCGCAATTGACCGAGATCGG
This sequence comes from Comamonadaceae bacterium, assembly GCA_947373605.1. GTDB lineage: Bacteria > Pseudomonadota > Gammaproteobacteria > Burkholderiales > Burkholderiaceae_C > Allorhodoferax. Next base: position 11,461 of record CANBYM010000035.1, on the reverse strand, counting down.
TCTGGGCCAATCGTCTGCCGTCGGTATCGGTGGTGACCCCATCAATGGTCTGAAGCACATCGATGTGATGCAGGCGTTTAATGACGATCCGGATACGGATGCTGTGATCATGATCGGCGAAATCGGTGGACCCGATGAGGCGGAGGCTGCACGCTGGTGCAAAGCCAACATGAAAAAGCCAATCGTTGGTTTTATCGCTGGTGTAACCGCTCCTGCCGGCAAGCGCATGGGCCACGCCGGTGCTTTGATTTCCGGTGGTGCTGATACGGCGGATGCCAAGCTTGCAGTGATGGAAGAGTGCGGATTTAAAGTGACGCGTAACCCTTCTGAAATGGCCAAGCTGCTCAAAGCCATGCTGTAAAAACAACAGGATTGCCCTGCTTCGACGCGTGGGGTTGAAGCCGTTACAAAATGCCCAAACCAAAAGTTTGGGCATTTTTGTTTTGCGCTTGAAAAGGAACCTAAATGGAATTGCTGCAAAGCGCTGAATTTTGGATCGGGCTTATCCAAATTGTCTGGATCAACATTATTTTGTCCGGCGACAACGCAGTGGTGATTGCGATGGCGGCGCACTCACTACCAGCGCAACAGCAAAAAAATGCAGTCTTGCTAGGTTCGGGAGCTGCCGTGGTGTTGCGAATTGCACTGACGGTTGTGGCCGCCAAACTGCTGGCCATGCCTTACTTGCAAATCGTCGGCGGCGTCCTGCTGTTCTGGATTGGCGTGCAGCTGTTGACGAATGAAGACGGGGAAGAAGGGCGCCGCAAGAGCAATAGCAATCTGATTTCTGCTGTGCGAACCATTCTGATCGCAGATTTGGTGATGAGTCTGGACAATGTAATTGCCGTGGCCGCAGCAGCCAAGGGTAATGTGTTGCTGCTGATTTTGGGATTGGCTAGCAGTGTTCCTTTGGTGATTTTCGGCAGTACCTTGATGATCCGCTTGATGGAGCGCTTTCCGGTCATCGTGGTCCTTGGTGCCGGTCTGATCGGTTGGGTGGGTGGCGAGACCATTGCCGGTGACACAGCACTGGCAGTTTTCATGGCGAACAATGGCTGGGCGCATTGGGTGGCAGGGCCTTTCGGCGCGCTATTGGTTGTTGGATTAGGGGGTTTGTTGCAAAAATGCGTACGACATGACGCGACTAAATGACCCGCACATCGAATAAAGTGGCCTTTTATCTTTAAAAGTCAGTCAGTTGACGCTGAACGCCCTTGTCCTTAATGACATGGTCTGCTAACGTCAGTGTCTGCTTCTGCTGTAAAGCAGGATAACTAATTCATGCGCTAGGGGTGGCAATTGGCAAGTTCAAATAAATTTAAAGCGGGTGCTCTTTGGCGCTCTGACTGGTTTGCCGGTGTTGCCATCGTAGGGCTTGCAGTGCTGCTGCACATTTCGACCGACTTTATTGGCACTATGGAGCGGCGGTTTTATGACTTTGCCAGCACCAGTACTTCGCGCCAGCCCTCTGACCGCATTGCAGTTATTGCGATCGATGACCAAAGCATTGCAAACATCGGGCGCTGGCCTTGGCCGCGCGATGTGCACGCAAAATTGATCGATCAACTTGCGGCTGCCAAGGCCAAAACGATTGTCCATACTGCATTTTTCTTTGAACCGCAGGTCGACCCAGGTTTGGTGTTCATCCGCAAAATGAAGTCTGCATTGGGTGCAACGACCGACGCAGGCGCGAGTAATGAACAAATTGGCAAGCTGATTGCCGAGGCGGAGACCACTCTCGACACCGACGCGGTTTTGGCCGCCAGCATGAAAAATGCGGGTAATGTGCTGGTTCCTTCGGTGTACGTCCTTGGTGAACAGCAGGGCAAAGCCGATAGCCCTTTGCCGGATTACGCCCTGAAAAGCACCTTGGATGAAAACAATGGCTTTTCTGTCAGTGCGAATCGCGGCCAGCAGCCTATCGCGGGCATTGGCGCAGCAGCGGCCGGCATAGGCCACCTGAACCAGTTTCAAGACGTGGACGGTGCGGTGCGCCAGGAGCCTTTGCTGGTCAACTACTACGGTAAGGCGGTACCTTCCATGTCCTTGCTGGCAGCCGTGAAAAGTTTGAATCTGAATTCATCCGACATTCGATTGAACCCGGGCGAGTCGGTGCAGATCGGTAAGCTGCGGGTTCGCACCGATGAACAGGCATTGATGTTGCCCCAGTTCTATAAGGGCAAAGAGGGGCGTCCGGCCTTCGCGGTGGACTCTTTTTACGATGTCCTGACCGGGAAAATCCCCGCTGCTAAATACGCTGACAAGATCGTCATCATCGGCGCGACCGCCGCCGGTGTTGGCAACCAGTTTCCGGTGCCCGGCTACCCGGCTCTGTCGCCTGCCGAAACCATTGCACACATCACTTCCAGCATTTTGAGTGAACACTTTATTGTTCAACCCACTTGGGGCTTATGGGCAAGCTTGGCTGCATTCTTGCTGGTTGCGGCTTACGTCATTGCTGGTTTGCCACGTCTTTCCGCGGGCAAAGCTGCCGCAGTCACGCTGGGCTTGTTTGTGGCGCTCATGGTGGCCGAGTTCGGGCTGTTGTCATCGGCCGCTATGTGGTTGAAATTTGTGTTCCCAGCTACCGTGCTGGTGCTGGGGCACTTGGCATTGACTACGAAGCGTTTCCTGATGACGGAGGCCGGCAAGGTCAAGTCTGACGAAGAGTCCGCAGAAACCAACCGCATGATGGGACTGGCTTTGCAAGGTCAGGGCCAGTTGGATATGGCTTTTGATCGTTTCCGCCGCGTGCCCATGGGCGATGCGGTGATGGGTAACTTGTACAGCCTCGCATTGGATTTTGAGCGTAAACGCCAGTTCAACAAGGCAGAGGCGGTATATGAGCACATGGCTGCATATGACAAGGATTACAAAGACATCAAGGCAAAGCTCAGCCGGGCCAAGAACCTGTCGGAAACGGTGATGCTGGGCGGCGGAAGCAGCCACCCCGGGGGCACCATGTTGCTTGACGGTGGTGCGGTTGAAAAACCAATGTTGGGGCGCTATCAGGTTGAAAAAGAGCTGGGCAAGGGTGCGATGGGCGTGGTGTATCTGGGCAAAGACCCCAAGATTGGCCGCGTTGTTGCTATCAAAACCATGGCCTTGAGTCAGGAGTTTGCCGGTGAAGAATTGACCGATGCCCGTGAGCGCTTTTTCCGCGAGGCAGAAACCGCCGGACGGCTGCAGCATCAGAACATCGTCACCATATTTGATGCCGGTGAAGAGCACGATTTGGCCTACATCGCCATGGAGTTTTTGAAAGGCAAAGATCTGGCCGACTTCTGCAAGGGCGACAACCTGCTCCCGGTGGACAAGGTGTTAAGCATCGTGGCCCGGGTGGCCGAAGCCTTGGCCTACGCGCACCGGCAAAACGTGGTGCACCGCGACATCAAGCCGGCCAACATCATGTACGAGGTCGATAGCGACACCGTCAAAGTAACCGACTTCGGTATCGCACGCATTACCGACTCCAGCAAAACTAAAACGGGACTGGTTCTGGGTACGCCAAGCTTTATGTCGCCGGAACAATTGGCCGGCAAGAAGGTGGATGGCCGCTCCGATTTGTATTCACTGGGCGTCATGCTCTACCAGATGCTTGCTGGCGTGTTGCCGTTCCGCGGTGACTCGATGGCAGAACTGATGTACAAAATTGCCAATGACGAGGCGGCGGATATTCGCATCATCCGCCCCGAATTGTCGGAACCGGTTGCAAATATCGTCGCACTTGCGCTGAGCAAACGCCAAGAAACGCGCTACCAGACTGGCGATCAGTTTGCCGCCGACATCCGCTCGGTGCTTTCGCAACCAAGTGGTAGCGCGCAAGCCAAAGCACCGGCAAAAATTGCCGGCACGCCGGCTTTCGAAGCTACTGCGGCCTTTAATGTCAATGTGACGGAAGCGCCGCCGAATTTTGAGGCCACAATTCCCGGTGTGGCTGCCGACCTTCTGAGCAAAAACCGCAGTACTGATCTCGATATTTAAAACAGAAATGATTTATTCCTACTGCGCAAAAACAGATACAGGCCGTGCCCGTAACAACAACGAGGACTCGGTAGCCTACGACGAGGTGACAAATACCGCAGTATTGGCTGACGGCATGGGTGGCTACAACGCGGGCGAAATTGCCAGCGGCATGGCAACAGCATTTATCAAATCAGAACTCAGCCGCTGGTTAAGTGAGTCGGGACCCGGGGTTAAAAGCAAAGAAGTTCGACGTGCCATGGAAATTTGCGTGGACAATGCCAATTTGTCCATTTACAACGCAGCCAACTCCAATGCGCAGTATTCCGGAATGGGTACAACGCTGGTGGTTGGAGTTTTCCATGAAAACCTGCTGCTGTTGGGCCATATTGGTGACTCCCGTTGCTACCGCGTTCGGGGCGGCGTGTTGGAGCAAATTACCCGCGATCATTCATTGTTGCAAGAGCAAATCGATGCGGGTCTGGTGACGCCAGAGCAGGCGCTGACTTCCAATATCAAAAATCTGGTTACGCGTGCGCTTGGCGTTGAAGAGACGGTGTCGCTAGAAATCAACGAATATCCGGTAGAAACCGGCGATGTCTATCTGATGTGTTCGGATGGCTTGTCTGATATGGTCAACGAGTCAAGCATCGCTAGAATCATTTCGGGGCAACCTGATTTATCCTCACGTGCCAGGGCATTGGTAGATGCTGCCAACGAAGCCGGCGGGCGTGACAATATATCGGTGCTGTTAGTCGAAGCAGGTGATACGCCCGAAAAGAAGGGTCTAATTGCAAGACTGCTAGGAAAATAGATGCCATGATTTTTCCAGAATCAAACTATAGGAAAAGGAGCCGGTCATGCCGAAAATGATCGTGTCGATCGATGAGGTCGTCATAAAAGAAGTGCAAATTACCAAAGACAAAACCACTTTGGGTCGCAGGCCGTATAACGACATCGTTATTGACAACCTCGCAGTCAGCGGTGAGCACGCCACGATTCAAATGACCGGCGGGGAGGTTTCCATAGAGGATCTCAACAGCACCAATGGAACATATGTAAACGGCAAGGCCATCAAAAAGCAAACGCTGCAAAGCGGAGACAGCATAGAGATTGGCAAGTACAAAATCAAGTTTGTAGGTGATGGCGCAGCCGACAACTTTGACAAAACCATGGTTGTTAAGGCCCAGCCTGCAGCAGTAGCGGCACCACGCCCTGCGCCGATGGCGCCAAGGGAGGCGACAGCCTCCACTTTTGGCACGCCTACAGGTGCTGTGCAAAACGCCGCCATCAAGGTGCTATCCGGCGCCGCGGCTGGTCGCGAAGTACCTCTTACCAAAGTGGTCACCACAATTGGAAAGCCCGGCGTTGCAGTGGCTGCCATAACCAAGCGACAGCACGGTTTTGTGGTCCATCACGTCGAAGGTGGCGGCAACCCCACCTTAAACGGTTCGCCCATCAGCACCGATCCCGTCCCCTTGAAAAATGGTGACGTTATCGAGTTGGCGGGTACCCAGATGCAGTTCGTTCAATCCTGAATCACGCAGGCTGGATCCCATGCCAGCTATGCACAAGTCTCGCAGGGTGAGGTGAAATGAGAGCCATATCCAAACACTGGCCCCGCGTGGCGGTCACATTGTTGCCGTTGATTTTTGCACTGTTGCATTCCGTGGGTGTACTCAACCTCGCGGTAATGGAGCGGCTTGACGAAATCATTTACGACGCCAGGCTTCGCGCCACGGCGCCTAAAACTCTTGACGACCGCATTGTTATTGTCGATATCGACGAGAAAAGCCTTGCCGAAGTAGGGCGTTGGCCTTGGGGCCGCAACAAAATGGCCACGCTGGTGGACGTGCTGTTTGACCAACAAAAAATTGCACTTTTGGGCTTTGACGTGGTTTTTGCCGAGGCCGACGCCAGCTCTGGTTTGGCACGCCTGACAGAGCTGTCACATAACGAACTCAAGGATCAGTCAGGTTTTGCCGAGCGACTCAGGCAATTGCAGCCGGCACTGGATTTCGACGGCTTATTTGCAAAGTCGCTGGAAAAGCGGGCCGTGGTCATGGGGTACTACCTCAATAGCGAGAAAGACGCCCGCACTACCGGCGTGCTGCCCGCACCGGTCTTGACCAACGAAAATCTGCAGGGGCGAGCCATTCGAAGTACGTCCTGGAATGGCTATGGTGCCAATATCGAACCGTTGGCAAAAGCGGCACCCGTTGGAGGTTTTTTCAACTCCATTACGGATGGTGATGGTGTCGTGCGCTCACTTCCATTGCTTGCTGAATACCAGGGTAAATATTACGAATCTCTGGCATTGGGAATGTTCCGCATGTTGGCGGGATCGCCTGCGGTAGCGCCCGGATACTCCAATGAGAAATTTTTGTCGCGTAGCTACCAAGGCATGGACCGGGTACTGCTTAAACAAGGCGACAAGTCTTTGGCAATTCCCGTCGATGAAAAAGTATCTACGCTTGTGCCGTACCGTGGGCGCGGAGGAGTCAATGGCGGATCGTTTCAGTACATATCGGCATCGGATGTTTTGTCCGGTCGACTGCCGCCCCAAAAGCTGAAAGACAAGATTATTTTGCTGGGAACCACTGCCCCGGGTTTGCTTGACCTGCGCGTTACGCCAGTGGGTGAAACCTATCCCGGCGTGGAAACCCATGCCAACTTAATCTCCGGTCTGCTCGATGGAAAAGTTTTGCTCAAGCCGGATTATTCGCTGGGTTATGACGTGGTCATGCTGACCTTGGCGGGACTGGTGCTTGCGTTCGGGCTGCCCTTGCTTACAGCATTGCGTGCTGTTGGCTTAAGCGTTGTCGTGATCAGCGTACTGGCGGCTGTGAACTTCTGGCTTTACTTGACCTATGGTTTGGTGTTGCCCCTGGCGGCCTCGTTGACGATGGCGGTCACAGCATTTGCGCTCAATATGAGCTTTGGCTATTTCGTAGAAAGCCGCTCAAAACGTGAGCTCGCCAACCTGTTCGGAACCTATGTTCCTCCGGAGCTGGTCGATGAAATGGTGAAAGACCCGGATGCCTACAGCATGAAGGCCACCAACCGTGAGCTCACCGTGATGTTTTGCGACATGCGGGGCTTTACCAAAATGTCCGAGCAAATGGAGCCTACCCAGTTGCAGGAGTTGCTTACAGGTGTGTTTAGTAGGTTGACCAGTTTGATTCGCGGAAACCGCGGCACTATTGATAAATACATGGGTGACTGCGTCATGGCATTCTGGGGCGCACCGGTGGAAACGCCGGACCATGCGCATCTGGCAGTGAAGTCCGCCATGGAAATGGCCAATGCGGTACGGGATATCAACGCCGACCACCGCGCCCGCGGGCTGCCTGAAATCGGCATCGGTATTGGGCTCAATACTGGCACCATGTGCGTAGGCGACATGGGCTCCAACATCCGGCGTGCCTACACTGTGATCGGTGACTCGGTGAATCTGGGTTCGCGACTTGAGGGTCTGTCCAAGGCCTACGGAGTCGATATTGTTGTGAGTGAAACAACCCGTGCCCTCTCGCCCGACTTTGCCTGGCAGGAACTCGACCGGGTGCGTGTTAAGGGAAAAGAACAAGCCGTTGCAATATTTTGGCCGATGGCACCGCTCAACCGCCTTAAAGAAGAGACAGGCAACGAATTGAAGACGTGGCAAAACTTTATCAAAGCCTATCGCGCTCAGAATTGGGATCAAGCGGACGTGCTTTTGATTAACTTAATGCGCATGAATGCAAAAAAATATCTTTACCAACTGTATTCAGAACGTGTAGCCTCTATGCGTTTGCTGCCATTTGATCCCGAATGGGATGGCGCAACCAATTTTGAAACTAAATAAATCGACAGGCAAAACGAACAGGCATATTCTTTGAAAGTCCGCGTTTTAGGATGCTCAGGCGCCATTGCCAAGGAATGCAAAACCACTTCTTTCCTGATTGATGGAGAGATTTTGGTAGATGCAGGGACTGGTGTGGGCGACTTAACACTGGATGAAATGTGTGCTGTAGACGATGTGCTGCTTACACACTCCCATTTGGACCATGTGGCGGCCCTTCCTCTGATGGTGGACTCTGTGGCTTCCCAACGCAAGGCACCCTTGCGCATTCATGCGCTGGCTGGAACGATTAGCGCGCTCAAAGCGCACATCTTCAATAACGTCATCTGGCCCGATTTCAGCCGTATTCCCTCGGTGGCAAATCCTTTCGTTACCTTTCACGAGATCAAGGTGGGCCAAACCTTGCAGTTCGGCAAGAAATTGGTGGAGGTGCTACCGGCAGTGCACACCGTGCCGGCAGTCGGATACGCCATTACTGCGGGAAATGGATGCTGGGTATTCACGGGAGATACAGAGCGCAATCCAGCGTTTTGGGCACGCGTCAACGCTCTGAATGTGGCTATGCTGGTCATCGAGACAGCGTTTAGCAATCGTGAAAAAGACCTAGCCCGACGTAGTTTGCACCTCTCGCCGATGTCGCTTGCCGAGGAGCTTGACTCGATTGCCAAGGGTAAAAATTACCCAATTTACATAACGCACACAAAACCGGCAGAAACTGAGATGATCATGGCTGAAATTCAGCGCTTTGATCAAACACAGCCATTCGGTCCTAATGTGACGCACGATATACGCTGGCTACGCGCCGGTCAGGAGTTTGAACTATGAGCGCCGTGATGCCTGCGCAAGATGGAGAAAAGTCGCCGGAAAAGGCGTTTTTCGACTCGCAACAATCGCCTGCTCAAAAAAGGGGCATGACTTTTGAGGCCTTGTTTTACCGCCAGCTGCACCACGTTACTGCGCGCATTCACGACACAGCGAACGTTGAAGAAATCATGCTCGAGGCGAGCCAGGACATTTGCAAACTGCTCAATGCCGACCGATTGACTCTTTATGCGTTGAATGAAGAAGGTAATGCAATCATCTCGAAAGTTAAGACGGGACTGAACAGCAGTCGTGACCTGAAGCTGCCCATCACACCGCAAAGTATTGCCGGCTATGCGGCCTTCAGCCGCAAGGCGTTGAACCTGCCTGACGTCTACGATGATGAAGCGCTAAAAAAAATCCATCCGTCGCTGACGTTTTTGAAGGAAGTAGACCGCCGTTCCGGCTATCGCACCAAGCAAATGCTGGTGGCTCCTATCCTGGAGGGAAACACCCTTCACGGTGTGTTGCAAGTCATTAATAACAAGAGTGACGAACCTTTTGGTGACCTTGAGCTCGATGGCGTAGCCGAGTTGTGCAAAACGCTTTCCACTGCTATCCGCCAGCGGGGTAAGAAACCGGAAGAGCAGGAGCGTAAACGGGCAACCAAGTTTGATGGCTTGGTGGCCGACGGTCTGATTACCGACGAGGAACTAGCCCATTGTGTGCAAGAGGCACGCACGCAGGGACGCCATGTTGAAACGCTGCTGATTGAAAAGTTTCACCTCAAGCCAGCTCAAGTGGGTGCGGCGCTTTCCAAGTTTTTTGGAGTGCCCTACGAGGCATTTGATTCAGGGCGAATCCGCGCCGAGGGACTCCACGGTGTACTGAAGCGAGAGTTCGTCGACGAGCAGGGCTGGATTCCGCTGGAAGAGTCACCCGAAGGATTGCTCGTCATGTGCCTTGACCCTGAGGCCGTGCGTGGGTCCCGCATTGTGCCGCAGGTGTTTCCAAAGGTTTCCAAATTTGCCTTTCGCGTCAGCACCCATTTCGACTTCGATCAGACCTTGGCGCAACTGTTCGGTGCTGCGGTTGATTCGAGCACAATCGACCAATTGCTTGCCGATATGGACGGTGGACCGATTGATGATGGTTCGGGTGATGAATCGTCCTTAGAGTCTGCGGCGGCCGATAACGAGTTGGTCAAGTTCGTCAATAAAGTCATTATTGATGCGTACCACCAGAAGGTATCGGACATTCATATTGAACCCATGCCGGGTAAGTTTAAGACGGGTATCCGTTTTCGGATAGATGGCAGTCTGGTGCCTTATGTAGAGGTTCCGGCGCATTTCCGCCAGGCGATGGTGACTCGCCTGAAAATCATGTGCGACCTTGATATTTCCGAGCGACGCAAGCCGCAGGACGGCAAGATCAAGTTCAAAAAATACGGCCCGCTGGATATTGAGTTGCGCGTCGCTACCATTCCGTCCGCCGGTGGTGTGGAAGATGTGGTCATGCGTATTCTGGCCGCAGGTGAACCTATTCCGCTTGAAAAGCTGGGCCTCACCCCGCACAACAAAGCGCGACTTGAGGCCACGGTCAGCAAGCCCTATGGACTTTTTTATGTGTGTGGTCCTACTGGCTCCGGTAAAACGACTACGCTGCATTCCATTCTTAAATTTCTGAATACGCCCGATACCAAAATCTGGACTGCCGAAGATCCGGTTGAAATTACCCAAAAGGGCCTGCGACAGGTGCAGATCAACAAAAAGGCCGGTATCGACTTTGCGTTGGTGATGCGCGCGTTTTTGCGAGCCGACCCGGACATCATCATGGTGGGTGAATCGCGCGACAAGGAAACCGTGTCCATGGGCGTGGAAGCGTCACTTACAGGTCACTTGGTGTTTTCTACCTTGCATACCAACTCAGCACCCGAATCCATTACCCGCCTGATGGACATGGGGATGGACCCGTTCAACTTTGCCGATGCGCTCTTGGGCATTCTGGCGCAGCGCCTGGCCAAGAAACTATGCGATTGCAAAACATCCTATTTCCCAGATGCGGAAGAACTGCGACTCTTTGCCGCTGAGTACGCAGAAGAACTGCGTCACTCCAAGGCATGGAAAGCAGATTACGCCGGTGAGAGCAAAAAAATGGTCGACAAATGGATTGAGACCTACGGTGAAAATGGCCAGATCAAGCTATACAAAGCGGTGGGGTGTGACAAATGCAACAAGTCCGGCTACAAAGGCCGCGTCGGATTGCATGAGCTACTGGTGGCCGACGATGGAGTGAAAAAGCTAATTCAAGAGCGGGCACGCGTGGCCGAATTATTTGCCGAATCAGTTGAAGGCGGTATGCGCACCCTGAAAATGGACGGAATGGAAAAAGTCATGATGGGCCTGACCGACTTGAAAATGGTTCGATCCGTATGCATCAAGTAATTTTCGGTAACTTACACAAATGTCAGACGGGTCAGAAAATGTCGGTTGCATACATAACATATGACAAGCTTGATCATGAATAGCTGCCAAAATGCAACTTTACGTGGCTAGAATGCGTGGCATGGAACCTGCAGTTACCTTGGTTCCTGTTGGTGGTCCCCGTTTTTTTAACAAGGAGTTAGTAATGAAACGTTCTATGCAAAAGGGTTTTACCCTGATCGAATTGATGATCGTAGTTGCGATTATTGGTATTTTGGCTGCAGTGGCTTTGCCTGCTTATCAGCAGTACACATTGAAGGCAAAATTTACAGAAGTTGTTTTGGCAACAGCAGGGGTAAAAACAGCAGTCGATTTGTGCATGCAGGATCAGGCGGACTCAGCAAAATGCGTCAGTCCCACCGCACCGGGTCAA
>CANBYM010000034.1 GCA_947373605.1 Comamonadaceae bacterium | reverse complement strand
CGGCGCAGTGTCATCCCACAAAAAAGCCTGTGCCTTTTCAGGGGGGCATTTGAAGCCGTCAACCCTGCCAGCAGTAAAGCCAATCTTTGCCATGTTGCCCCCTTGGTCTGTTACATCGCCAGGATGTAACGGCAGATGTAACAGAATTTTTGAAATATCGTAGCATTTCAATCAACACCTAAGCTGTTTACACATCCAGCAATGTGCACGTAAGTTGTTGATTTACATTGATTCTATCTACCCGCATCAACGCTGGCAAATACTTATTTCACTTCATTCGTAATGAGAAGGTCGGGTGTTCGATTCATCTCTCCGGCACCACGTTATAAACAAAAAGCCCACTATGCAAATGATAGTGGGCTTTGCGATTGCACACTTTGCTCAAACAGATCCATAGTCAGATGCAAAATGCATCATCAGCACTTTCGCCGGACTTTTAAAAATTCGCTTTTCTACCTCTGCCGGATGGAGATTGAACAGTGAAATGTTGTCAGGTGATTTTGAGATCAGTCTCAACTCATGTGCGCTATACCCTATTGACGTTTCACTGAGGCAATGATTCTCCAAAGGTTTCTTGATCAATTCAATGATTCCGATTTGCTTGGCGTCGTATCTCAGTTTCTCAAAAACATCAGTTACTACTGGATAGTCACCTTCAAGCAACTGCATGATGTTTCCGTTTGCAAACAGCATCATTCCTCTGACATCAAGTTCATCATTGGCTAAAACGAGGGTCTCAATGAAATTCGGCAAATCAAATCCATACTCATCAGAATACGAACTTACGTACAACAATTGTGTGAGTTGCATTTTTGCCTGTCAAATTTCATAAGCAGCATAAATTGCTTATTTATCAAAATCATTTTGACTAATGTCAAAAATCATACAAACACACTCATTCACACCTGATGTTTTTTAGTGAAAGCACGCCTCGGTCAATGTGTGACCCAAAGCGCACTGCGTGTCAGCAACCGGTGGTGCGCAGTATCAGCTGCGGCTCAGCGCTGCCGTTGTAGTTGTAGGCCAGTGAACAATTGGCCTTGTCGGGGGCGCCACTCAGCACCCACCCGGCATCTCCGCCGGGGATGACACCATTACTGTAGCCGTAAAACGTAAAAGCGTTGAAGGTGATGGGTGCGCTGGAGAGATAGCCTCCGCCTGCGATGGCGGTCGCGCCTTGCAGCGTCATGCCAATGCCGTCCCACCACCGGTCAGGGTAGCCATTCCACAGGCGAATAGTGCTGCCCTGCATGTCTAAAAAATTCAGCGCCGGGTCCGCCGCTGCGGTGGTGCCGCGCAATGCCACGACCGCCTTCACAGTCTCCATGGTGGTTTTGACAGAACCCTCCAAACCATTGAGCGTGGCAATCCGTGCATCGCTCCCCATGTCAATGAATTTTGGAATAGCCACAGCTGCCAACACGCCCAAAATGACGATGACCATCACCAATTCAATCAGCGTAAAACCCCGATTTGTCCGCATAGTCCTCCCGTACATTCAAAGCAATTTAGACATGTCTTGCACGTTTTTTAAGCGTGAGGCTACGAAAATAATAGCAGATGAATTCTTGCCGGGAGCGTTTGAGAGTTGTCCCATTAGCAAGCAAGCTCAACGCCTCAACGTGCGGCAATTGGGTATGTATGAATCAGTGCCCACGGCTAATTTTCTTAACGAACAAGCCTTCGTTACGTGGGACGAGGTGATAAGTATTAACACTGCAAGCGACACTGTAGCCGCGTGCAACAAGCTGAAAAGCATCTCCGGCAAATTTGCAACTGCACCCGTTCGGATGGATCAAAGCATCCGTCCCTCACGCTCGTAGCGGCTGTGCCAGGATAGCGCTTCATCGAGCAGATGCGGTGTGTGCATGCCACCGTGGCCGGCGCGGGCGTTGGCTTGTGCGCGGTCTACGTAGTCATGCAATGCGGCGCGGTAGTCGGGGTGGGCGCAAGTGTCGATAACGACTTTGGCCCGCTGGCGCGGTGCCAGACCGCGCAGGTCGGCCAGGCCTTGTTCGGTAACGATGATTTCAACATCATGCTCGGTGTGGTCCACGTGACTGACCATCGGCACTATGCAGGAGATGGCTCCACCCTTAGCCGTGGAGGGCGTCATGAAAATGGACAAATATGCGTTGCGGGCAAAGTCACCCGAGCCGCCGATGCCGTTCATGATGCGCGTGCCCATGATGTGGGTGGAGTTAACGTTGCCGTAGATATCGGCTTCGATCATGCCGTTCATGGAGATGATGCCCAGGCGGCGTATCAGTTCCGGATGGTTGGAAATTTCCTGTGGCCGCAGCACGATGCGCTGGCGGTAAAAGTCGATGTTGTCCAGAAACTCTTGCATCGCGGAGTTGCTGAGTGACAGGGCTGTTGCCGATGCCATGCTGAGCTTTCCGGACTTGATCATTTCCAGCATGCCGTCTTGAAGCACCTCGGTGTAGCCCGTCATATTGTCAAACGGGCCCTGGTTCAGGCCCGACAACACTGCGTTAGCAATGTTGCCCACGCCGGATTGCAACGGCAGCAGTTCGTTGGGCAAGCGTCCCTTTTTCACTTCGTTACCGAAGAACTCCAGAATGTGTTGCGCAATGCGTTCCGAGTTGTCATCCGGCGCGGCAAAGGTGGTGTTGCGGTCGGGCAGATTGGCCTCCACTACGGCCACCACCTTGTTAAGGTCCACATGCAGGTATGCATCCCCAATGCGGTCGCCGGGATGCTCCATGGGGATGGGTTTGCGGTGGGGCGGTCGCTCGGTACCGTAGTAAACGTCGTGCATGCCCTCAAAGGCCATAGGCTGGCGGCTATTGACTTCCAGGATGACTTTGTCCGCTTGGTCCAGCCAGGTTTTGTTGTTGCCAATCGATGAGGAAGGAATCAGGCGGCCATCTTCCAGAATGCCGGCCACTTCGATGACCGCTACGTTGAGCTTGCCCAGAAAGCCGAACCACACGAACTGCGCCACATGCGAGAGGTGGATGTCGATGTAGTCCATCTCCCCGTTGTTGATTTGCGTGCGGCAAGTCGGGTCGGACTGGTAGGGCAAGCGCATTTCAATGCCGCCCACTTTGGCCAGCGCCCCGTCCAGCTCCGGCGCGGTGGATGCGCCTGTCCATACGCTCACCCGAAAGCTGTTGCCGTTCTGGTTAGAGCGCTCGATGTGTTTGGACAGTGCCAGGGGAATCAGCTTGGGGTAGCCGGCGCCGGTAAAACCGCTCATGCCAACATGGTCGCCGTTTTGAATGAATGAGGCGGCAGCGTCTGCCGACATGACTTTTTGGCGAAGTGCAATGTTTTGAATACGTGGTGAGGTCATATCAATTGAAAAGGCGAAAAATGACGGGGCCGGTCTAGTGCAAGCAAAATCAAGGCGCTTGTATTTATGGATCAGCGTCATCTGATATAAGGGTAAACCCTATATTAGCGATATCTTACCGTGATTCTTCGTCCCCGACCGCATTGGATTCGTTTGCTTTTTGCTCGGCGTGGGTCATTGATACATCGAATCTATGGCCAGCAGCTTTTTATTTTTGGCCTGTCATGCGCCATTGTCATGGCGCACGGACAGTTGTACGCGTGGAAGGTCCCACTCAACACAACCCCCTTCTCATTGATGGGGGTGTCCTTTGCAATTTTTTTGGGCTTTCGAATCAACGCCAGCTATGACAGGTTTTGGGAAGCACGAAAGCACTGGGGCAGTGTCCTGGTCGAATCTCGCAATTTGACGCGTACCGCGTTGACGTACATCGCACCCAAGCGGGAAATCAGGCCCTTCGTCCTGGGACTGGTGGCCTTTGCATCAACGATGCGCAACCAGCTTAGGAACCTCCCCGCGAATCACAAAACAAGAGACCTCATTCCGCAGGACTTGCAACAAAGAATCGAAGGCGCGCGCTCTGCCCCGACACTTGTGCTGCTATGGCTTAGCCAATGGATTCAGGAGTGCAATCAGCAAAAGATTCTGGAACCGCTACAGGCCGATGCCGCTGAGCGTTCTATTTGCAATTTGTCCATGGCTTTTGGTAGTTGTGAGCGCATCGCAAATACGCCGCTGCCGTTTGCCTACTCGGTCATCTTGCATCGCAGTGTGTATTTGTATTGTGCGTTGCTGCCATTTGGCTTAGTCGACAGCATAGGAATGATGACGCCGTTGATCGTGAGTTTCGTGTCCTACACCTTCTTTGCATTAGAGGCGCTGAGTGATGAAATTGAAAACCCGTTCGGCCTGCAAGATAACGACTTGGCGCTGGACTCCATGGTTGACGGAATCGATGGCAGTCTTCGTGAAATGCTGGGCGAGGTCCCCCCGCCTCTACCCAAAGCCAATGCCAATTTTGTACTGACCTAAGCACGCTGCAGGCAGACCTTGGTCCTTTTTTGCCAACCGTGATGCTGTTGCCGACCCGGCCGAAATGGCCTGTATGGGCAAACTCCGCCAGCAAAGTATGCTTAACTTGCTATACGAGTAACAGGCGCAACCTGGAGAAATTTAACGTGAATTGCATTCAATATGTGATAGCTACTGCCGCGCTGATTTTGATGAGTGGCTGCGCAACGGCGGGCTCCTTCAACCCCGCCAAAGAGACTGTTCTCCCGCTCAATCGCGCATGGGTCAACGGACGTCAGGTGGAGTACGTGACGACCGACATTTCCGACGCGGCGATGGCACGCGTAGCAGGGGTGAACTATGCGCCGCGGCTGCGCGACGCGATTGGCGCACGCCCTTCGGTGCTGGAGCGCGTTTACAAATTTCCGCTAGGCGAGCAGAGCAGCATATTTCAGTCTGCCCCGAAACCTGTAGGTCCCGGCAGCACCGACCTGAGCTACAGCCCTTTGTGGCGCCTACTGCTGGTGAAATGGATCAAGCCCGGGCACTTGCGCGAATTGCGCTCCGAAGAAGATTTGCTGGAGGCACAAGATAAAGGTGAGCTATCCATTGAGGTCACGGACATTGTGGTTAACTGCCCTATCACCAAGGAAACTGCACAATGATCCCGCGCCTGAATTTACCCCTATGGTCCATCGCCGCGCCCTCAATCGGTGCCTTGCTTTTGGCGCTGGGTAGCTTTGGTTTGCAAGATATGGCAAAAGCGGCTTTGTTCGCGCCCTTTTTGATGGTCGTAATTTTCTCGGCGGTGCACCACGCAGAAGTTGTGGCCCACAAGGTGGGCGAGCCTTATGGGACTTTGGTGTTAGCACTTGCCATTACGGTGATCGAAGTCGCTCTCATCGTGTCCCTCATGATCAGCGGCGGCGCGGCGACTGATGCGCTGGCGCGTGATACCGTATTTGCCTCAGTCATGCTGATATTGAACGGCATCATCGGCATATGCCTGTTGGTCGCAAGCCACCACCACGGGGAGCAGAGCTTTGGGCTGTATGGCGTCAGTGCTGCGTTGACCACGCTGGCCGCCATTGCCATATTGACGATGGTGCTGCCCAATTACACGACCAGTGTGGCGGGGCCGACCTATAGCGCCAGCCAACTTGCGTTTGTAGCGGTTGTCTCGTTGGTGCTTTACTGTACCTTTGTGCTGGTACAAACCGTACGTCACCGCGATTATTTTTTGCCACCTCAAGCTGCGCAGGATGAGCAGGCTCACGCAGAACCACCAGCCAACGCGCAGGCTATTGCCAGCGCAGTACTGTTGGTAATTAGCCTAGTGGTCGTGGTGATGTTGGCCAAAGGGCTGGCCCCGTCCATCGAGTCGATGGTGGCCGCATTGGGTGCGCCCAAAAGTCTGGTGGGCATCATTATCGCCGCCGTAGTGCTCATGCCGGAAGGCCTATCAGCCTACCGCGCAGCGCGGGCCAATCGGTTGCAAACCAGTCTGAATTTGGCGCTTGGCTCGGCACTCGCAAGCATCGGGCTGACGATTCCGGCTGTGGCGGTGGTGTCGATTGCCAGCGGAGGGACATTAACCTTGGGTCTGGACATTAAATCATCGGTGCTCCTGCTCTTGTCGTTGTTCATCTGCACGCTTTCGCTGGGCACCGGAAGGACCACCGTCCTGCAAGGAACCGTGCATCTGGTTATATTGGCCACTTATTTGTTCACTACAGTTGTGCCATGACCAGACTCACTTCCAATGATTTTCATCCCGAGGTACTTCAGCTCTTTGACAAATACGTGCATGGCGATATCAGCCGCCGTGGGTTTCTGGATCAGGCAGCAGTCATCGCAGGCTCAGGCCCGGCGACGGCCGCACTTTTGGTGGCCTTAAGTCCCCGGTTCGCGCAAGCGCAGCAGGTGGCCCCCACCGATCCGCGCATTCAGGCCCGCTTTGAAATCATTGCATCGCCGCAAGGCAACGGCACCATACGTACTTACGTTGTCAAACCTGCCGGTGCCACCGGTAAGCTGCCCGCAGTATTGGTAGTGCATGAAAACCGCGGACTGAACCCGCACATTGAAGACATCGCGCGTCGACTCGCGCTGGAGGGCTATCTGGTGTTTGCCCCGGACGCGCTCAGCACGCTGGGTGGTTATCCCGGTGACGAAGATAAGGCGCGCGAATTGTTTTCCAAACTCGACAGTGTGAAAGCGGCCAATGACTTTGTTGCCGCAACACACGCCTTGATGGCTTCATCCGAGGGGACGGGCAAGGTTGGTGTGGTGGGGTTTTGCTACGGTGGCAGTATTGCCAACCTGTTGGCAACGAGGGTTTCGGAGTTGAAAGCCTCAGTACCCTTTTATGGCGCAGCGCCGCTGCTGCAGGATGTTCCCAAAATGAAGGCCTCGCTCCTGATGCACTATGCTGGCGCGGACGATCGCATTAACGCCACCCGTGCGCCCTACGAGGCGGCTCTCAAGGCAGCAGGCACCCTGTATCAGGCGTACACCTATGACGGCGTACAGCATGGCTTCAACAACGACACAACGCCGCGCTTTGATGCGGCTGCTGCCAAGCTGGCTTGGCAGCGCACCCTGGCATTTTTCAAAACACAACTGGCGTGAAAATGATCAATTTCCCAAAGCGGATCGGTAAACGCAGCTTTTTACTGGTGCTGGGCATTGCAAGTGCGGCAATCGCGTTAGCCCAGACTGCAGCGCCAGTCACACCCGCAACGGTGCGGGTACGCGGCACCATTGAAAGCGTCACTACGACGGGACTGAAAATCGTCACCCGTAGCGGCGAAGTCGTGGATTTGCAGCTCGCGCCCAACCTGGTGGTCAACGAGGTGTACCCGATCACGCTAGATCAGATTCAACCGGGCAGCTACATCGGCACCGCCGCAATGCCACAGGCCGATGGCAGCCAGAAAGCCATTGCCATCACGGTGTTTCCCGAAGCGGCGCGCGGTACCGCCGAGGGACACCGCCAGTTTGATCTGACACCGCAAAGCACCATGACCAACGCAACGGTGGCGCAGGTGGTCACGCAGCAATCGGGACGTACGCTAAGCGTTCAGTTCAAAGGGGGCGATATGAAAATTCTGGTCCCCGACGGTGCGCCGGTCGTCACCTTCAAGCCCGCCGACAGAAGTCTATTGGTCCAAGGTGCCAGCGTGTCCTTAACGGCGCAGCTAGTAGACGACAAACCCATTGCAAACCGGATCAACGCCGGACGCAACGGCTTTGTGCTACCGTATTGATCGAGATCTAGGGAAGGTCGCCTTACAGGCCGCCGTAGCCGGTGTTGCCCGCCGACTCATTAATCAGCGTTTTCCAAAAAATCCAGATCGCCGTTCCCACGCCGTGGGCCTCACGACTGCGTCCCTGGTCGACATAGGCTTCCCGCTTTTTCAGCATCATTTGCAACGCAAGGCTTTCCCGCTCTGATATGCGTGCATCCAACGGATTGACTTCCGACAACATTTATTTTTTTCTCCTCAATGCCCGCATCATAGGCGGCGGGCCTTAATGTGCGCTTCATGCAAAGCGCAAGGGCTACGGTACTTCGCTCAGACTTTGCAACTTCAGTCGTTGGTACTGATGGACCAGTTCTTCCAACTTGCCATAGTGAACTGGCTTTTGGAAATAGATCACCCCGGCCGGTAGGCCACCGCGTTCGGCAATATCTTCGGGGCTCAACGATGACACCACGATCAACTTGATATGGCTTGCCTTTACCTCGGGCTTGGTCAGCGCGCGCAACATGGCAAAGCCATCCATGCCGGGCATGACCAGATCGGTGATTACGACGTCGGGCTCTATCTCGCCAATGCGCACAAGCCCCTCAAATCCGTCAGCAGCGCTGGTGAGTCGAACGGGAAAACGCCAACTGGAGACCACATCCTTAAACAAGCGGCTCATGTGCAAGTCATCTTCAACCAGCAACAGCTTCAAAGGGCGCTGCTCGGCCTCCAACTGTGCAAGCTCGGGAGCCAAATCGTGCTTGCGCTCGGACATGAGCTTTTCCACGGCACTGCGGGCAATCCTTCGGTGTCCGCCTGCGGTACGCCAGGCAGGCAAAACACCCGCCTCAACCCACAACTGAACCGTACGTACAGCAACCCCGAGTGTTTCCCCGGCCTCCCGGGTCGTCATCACATCATCATTCGCAGTGGTTTTTCGCATTTTGTTGAACAGGTTACAGTTTCGCCAATTTTATCGACTCAAGCGTCCACACTTGCAATATATGTTTTTCGTCTCCAAGATTGTTGCATTGCTCGCACAACCGCTGCACTGGGTCATTGCACTGCTGGCGCTCGGTTTACTGCTGCCGCGGCGTGCAATTGGCCTGTCCAGAACCTGCCAGGCCACTGCGTTGACGATGCTTTTGCTAATCGGGTGGGAGCCATTGCCGGATTTGCTGATTCGCCCACTGGAACAAAAAAATCCGGAAATCCCGCCCGCAGCGGACCTGAGCGCCTTTGACGGGGCAGTGGTGCTGGGTGGCGCGCTGGAGTCCGGTACATTGGCCCGGAACCACACCCAACCGCTTCTCAACGATGCTGCCGAACGCATGACCGCAGCGAGTGCGCTGGCCCAAAAATACCCTCGAATGCAAATGGTTTTTACAGGGGGCGAAGGCGAAATTTTCGGCACCGGCCCGTCTGAAGCAGAGCGCGCTGCAACCTTTTTTGGTGCAATGGGTCACCCCGCCGCGCGATTTGTCTTCGAGGACCGTTCGCGGAACACCTATGAAAACGCGGTCTTTACGGCTGAAATCGCAGGTGTCAACAAGCGAAAGAACTGGTTATTAATCACTTCTGCGTGGCACATGCCGCGCGCCATGGCTACCTTTGAAAAGACCGGGTGGCATGTGACACCTTATCCGGTCGATTTCCGCACCGGCGAAGAAACGCCGTGGACCCATTATTCACTGGCCAGGGGTGCCGAGCTGTGGCAACTGGCGATACGGGAATGGATAGGCATTGCGGCATACCGCCTGACCGGCCGTAGCCAATAACCAGCGCCATCCGGACCCGTGGATCCGTTCAGGTCAGGGCGCTAGCATGCACTTTGTCAATGCGCCTGCCGTCGACCACCATCACCTCAAAGTCCCAGCCGGCACACGCTATGGTGTCGCCGGTCACCGGCAGATCGCCGCTTACAGTCATCAGTAAGCCAGCCAGCGTGTTGTAACGGCCCCGGTCTTCAAACGGGAGGTCGACTTCGATATCGAGCCGCGCCTTCAACTCGCTCACCGGCATCAGGCCGTCGAGCACCCAAGTTCCGTCAGCCTGTGCAATCGCCCAGGCTTGGGTTTGTGCATCCGGTTGTAGTTCACCGGTGATCGCTTCGAGCAGGTCAAGTGGCGTGAGGAGCCCCTGCACAACGCCGTACTCATCCACCACAAACACCATGCGGGCGGCCTTGATACGAAACTGTTCAATCAGCTCCATGCCGCTCAGGGTCTCCGGCACAAACGAAGCGGGCTCTACCAGGGACTCCAGCGTCCCTGTGTAGGCGGAACCGACTTCAATCAAACGCGCAACCCGCACCACGCCCACCACATGGTCCAGCGAGCCACGACACACCGGGTACCAGGAGTGCGCGCCCTTGTCGCCGCCGGTGCCTGATATTCGCAAGCACTCCGCCACGCTGGTCGATGCGTCAAACCATTCGATATCGCTGCGCGGCAGCATCATGGAGGTCAGTTCGCGGTCATCCAAGTGGAACACGTTGCGCACCATCTGGTGCTCATGCTCCTCAATAATGCCCGCGTCCACGCCCTCCTCCAGACTGGCGGTGATCTCCGCTTCTGTCACCGCACGGTTGTTGGCGGTGTTAATGTGCAGCAACACGAGGATTCCCTGCGTGCACAGCGACAGCAGGCGCACAAACGGCTTGGCAACCGTGGCAATCCAGGTCATCGGCCGTGCCACAGCGCGTGCAACGGTTTCGGGATACAACTGCCCGATGCGCTTGGGTACCAGCTCACCGAACAATATGGTGATAAACGTAATGACGGTGACCACCAGCACGGTCGACGACACGCCAGCAGCCTTGTGCGAGAGCGCAAAGGTTTTTTCAAACCAGCCCGCCAGTCCGTCGCCAAACGCAGCCTCACCCACAATGGCGTTGAGCATGCCGATGGAGGTGATGCCCACCTGCACCACAGACAAGAATTGTGTGGGGTTGGCCAGCAATTCCAGTGCCGCCTGGGCACCGTCGTCGCCCGCTTCGGCCATGGTTTGCAGGCGCACCTTGCGGCTGGCGGTAAGTGCCAGCTCAGACATGGCAAATGCGCCATTAAGCAATGTCAAAACAAGAATGACTAAAAAATCCATGCAACGCAGACGAGAATCACGACCATGTCACTTTACCTGATCGGGGATTTACAAGGCTGCGACGCTCCCCTGCAGCGCCTGCTGGACAAACTGGCCTTCTCGCCGAGCCGCGACACGGTGTACTTTCTGGGTGATCTGGTCAACCGCGGACCCGCCTCTGATCGCGTGTTACGCCGTCTGATGGGCTACGGGGATGCAGCTCGGTGTTTGTTGGGTAATCACGACCTTCACCTGCTGGCTGCCGCGCACGGTGCGCGCAAGCCCTCGCGCAAAGACACGCTGGCCTGCGTACTGGAGGCGCCCGACCGCGATGCAATGTTGCAGTGGCTGTGCCACCAGCGCATGGCCATACGCGAAAACCTGTTCGGACGGGAGTTGCTGATGGTGCATGCCGGCGTATTGCCACAATGGTCTGCCGATCAGGCCATGGCGCTGGCTGCCGAGGTGGAGGCGAAGTTGCGCTCTCCAGACTCGGCGGATTTTTATCAAGCTATGTATGCCAACCTGCCCGTGCAATGGAGTGATGGACTGGGTGGCATGGACCGGTTGCGCATGATCGTCAACGCGCTGACACGACTGCGTTTTTGCACTGACGATGGCGTGATGGATTTCGATAGTACGGGCAGTGCGGATACCGCACCTGCGGGCTTTGGACCCTGGTTCAACGTAGCCGGCAGGCAAACCCGCGACACCACGCTGGCATTCGGGCACTGGTCCACCCTGGGCTGGTTGGGCCGTGACGACGTGCTGGCCATGGACACCGGTTGCGTGTGGGGCGGCTGCCTGAGTGCGCTGCAAATCAGTGCCGGTAACGGCACCGCCTGGCAGACCGAGTTGATTCAGGTAACGTGTGAACAGGCGCAGAAACCGGGCGAATAGCGCACCCGCCGCTATCGCACAACGCATTGCGCGACTGCACTGGCAAAGCCTATTCAGACTTAAAGAGCGCGGCCACTTTGCGCTTGGGCTTAATGTTCGCCGAAATGCTGCGCGTTGACGGCTTCACGGTAGCTTCCCACGACGGGACTACAGCCTCTGCGAAGCTAGGCTCGTAAGGCTTGTCAAAGAACGGATCGCGCGGTGCAGATGGTGCACGGGCATAGTCGCTGCGCGGCGCACGGGGCGCACGGTCGGAGCGACCTTCGCCGCGCCCTTCACCCCGTCCACCGCTGCGGCCGTTGTCGCCGCCTTCCGCGTTGTACATGCGTCGGCCGTCATTAATCCGGCCTTGGGTATGGACGTCGGGCTGATCCTCGTCAAACTCGATGGCTTCCAGCTCAATTTTGGTCTTGATGAGTTTCTCAATGTCACTCACCAGGCGCGCGTCGTTGCCGCCGCCGACAAAGCTCACGGCGAGGCCGGAGGCGCCAGCTCGGCCCGTACGTCCGATGCGGTGCACGTAATCTTCGGCATTGAACGGTACGTCGAAGTTAAACACCGCCGGCACGTCCTTGATGTCCAGACCGCGCGCGGCCACATCGGTACACACCAGCAGATCGACTTCGCCTTTTTTAAAGGCGTCCAGCGCTTTGAGGCGCTCGTCCTGGCTCTTGTCACCGTGCAGCGCAGCGGTTTTCAAACCCTCACGTTCCAGCGAGCGGGCCAGACGTGCGCAGCCCAATTTGCTGTTCACGAACACAAACGCCTGTTTCATGCGACGCGACTTGAGAATTTGGTGCAGCGCATGGCGCTTGTTGTCCTCAGACACGCTATAAAAGTGCTGCTCTACGGTAGACGCAGTGGCGTTGGAGCGGGCAACTTCAATCGTCGTCGGGTTTTGCAGGTAACTGCTGGCCAGACGCTTGATTTCCGGAGAGAAGGTTGCCGAAAACAGCAATGTCGTGCGTTGTTTGGGCAGATAGGACAGGATGCGCTGCAGGTCCGGCAAAAAGCCGATGTCCAGCATACGGTCTGCCTCGTCCAGCACCACATATTCCACCTGGTTGAGCACGGCGGACTTGGCTTCAATATGGTCCAGCAAACGCCCGGGCGTCGCAACCAGCACCTCGACACCGGCTTTCAGTTCTAGTGTCTGCGGCTTCATGTCCATGCCGCCGAACACCACCGCGCTGCGCAGGTTGGTGTACTTGGCGTACAGCTTGACCTGTTGCGCGACCTGATCGGCCAGCTCGCGTGTGGGCAGCAGCACCAGCGCGCGCACCGGGTGACGGGCGGGTGAAGTGGATGCGTTTTCGTGCTTCATCATGCGCTGCAGAAGCGGCAGTGCGAACGCCGCAGTTTTGCCGGTACCTGTCTGGGCAGCGCCCATCACGTCACGTCCAGCCAACACCACGGGGATGGCCTGCGCCTGAATCGGCGTCATGCTCTCGTAGCCCATTTCGGCCACGGCACGTGCAATGGGTGCGGCCAATTGCAGTTGGGCAAAGGCCATCACGGGGGTGTCTTCAGTCAACACGGAGGGGGAATTCAATTCAGTAGTCAAACGGTTAAGGCATAGCCAAAAGTTGCTATCCATCCGATAGCGGGTCGCCCCCTGCGAATGTGGGGCAAACCCTGATTATCCTCCACTACCGGAAAAAACCTCAGGCCTTTGGCAAAGTCACCCCGACCTGCCCCTGATATTTACCGCCCCGGTCCTTGTAGCTGACTTCGCACACATCGTCTTTGTCACTCTCAAAGAACAGAACCTGCGCGCAACCTTCGCCCGCATAGATTTTGGCCGGCAGCGGCGTGGTGTTGGAAAATTCCAACGTTACATAGCCCTCCCACTCGGGCTCAAAGGGCGTGACGTTCACGATGATGCCGCAGCGCGCATAAGTGCTTTTGCCCAGGCAAATGGTCAGCACATTGCGGGGAATACGGAAGTACTCCATCGTGCGGGCCAGCGCAAAGCTGTTGGGCGGGATGATGCACACATCGTCATGAAAATCGACAAAGCTTTTTTCGTCGAAGTTCTTGGGGTCCACCACCGTACTGTGGATGTTGGTAAACACCTTGAATTCGGGGGCGCAGCGGATGTCGTAGCCATAGCTGCTAGTGCCGTAGGAGATGATTTTGTTGCCCTCGCGCTGGCGGATCTGTCCAGGTTCGAAGGGCTCGATCATGCCGGTGGTTTCTGCCATGTGGCGTATCCACTTGTCGCTCTTGATACTCATGGGGTCGTGGCTCCTAATTTGGCGTTGATTGTAAGCATCGGTTTCAGTCGGCAATACTGCTTCGGACCTACATGGATACCGCTCGCGGTTGCATTGCGTCTGAATGGCAAGGCCTGCTCGCAAGTTCGAATGAATAACACTGACTTGGGCATCCCCCTGGGCGTCCAGCAACACTACATCACGCCATGCGGGGGAATGCCTGCGAAATAACCGTGCGCTCAATCAGCCGGTCATCACCCAGCACAATCATGGAAAACAACAACTCGTCCAGCGTATTTGCCAAATCCGTCTTGCGCGCCAACAACGGCGTTGCCTTGGGATTGAGCACCACAAAATCAGCTTCGCATCCCGGCAACAAATTACCAACCAATGACTGACCGGTCGCGTCTTTCACAGCCAGCACCGCGCCGGCGCCGGCGGTATGTTGCCACCACAGGTGCTGCGGCGCCAGTGACAACCCCTCTTTATCCTGCAGGCCTTTAACTGCCGTACGCCCCACGTAATAGGCGGCAAGCATGGTGTGAAACGGGCTGAAGCTGGTGCCCCCGCCGACATCACTGGCCAGTCCGTATCCGAAGCCCACGCGGTCAGCACCTGCGTAGTCAAAAAATCCACTGCCCAGAAACAAATTGCTGGTGGGGCTGACAGCCGCACTGGTGCGCGTGTCACGCATCAATGCACGGTCCGCATCATCAAAGTGAATGCAATGCGCATAGACCGCGCGCTCACGCATCAGGCCGAAGTCGTTGTAAGTCGCAAGGTAACTGCGCGAAGCGGGGAACAATTTACGCACCCAAGCAATCTCGTCCAGGTTTTCTGCCACATGCGATTGAATCCAGACATCCGGATATTGCGCTGCCAACTCACCAGCACCGCGCAACTGCGCTTCGGTACTGGTGGGTGCAAAGCGCGGGGTAATGGCATAGCCCAGCCGGCCTTTGCCATGCCAGCGCGCTATCAGCGCTTCGGTGTCTTGCAGACTTTGCGCCGTGCCATGAATCAAGCCTTGCGGCGCGTGGCGATCCATTAGCACCAGGCCGGTGATCATGCGAATTTTGCGCTTCTGAGCTTCTTCAAACAAGGCATTGACCGACTGCGGATGCGAGGTGGCAAACGCCAGGGTGCTGGTAATCCCGTTGCGCAGTAATTCGTCGACAAAAAAAGTGGCGGACTGCGCACTGTAGGCCGGATCCTCAAAGCGCTTTTCTTCAGGAAAGGTGTAGTTCTCCAGCCAGGGCAACAGGCCCGGCGCAGGCGAGCCAATGACGTTGGTCTGCGGGAAATGCACATGCAAATCCACAAAGCCGGGCGCAATGATGCGACCCGGAAAATGCTCCACTTCAAGGTGCGAAAATTGAGCTGACAGCGCCTGCCAGCTGCCAATGGCCTGCACCACCTGAACGCCACTCGCATCAGAACCGACTACCAACAGGCCATCCTGCTCGTAATGCGCTTTGCCTACTCCCTCACGGGCATCAGCAAACCACAGCAGACCGGCGCGATATGCTTTCATGCGAGTGTGCCACGACGTAGCGAGCACCCGTCACCCAGCGCCTCGCGCCACACACGCACCTGTGTGAGATGCGGCAAGCGCGAATCCATTGCGCGCCAGATGAATGCACACAAATTCTCCAAAGTGGCAGGCCCCAGGCCCGGCACTTCATCAAGCAAATGGTGGTCCAGTTGCGGGCGCAATTCGGCAATGGCGAGGCGCACCAGCCCCAGATCGACCACCATACCCAGTGAGGGGTCGGGCAGGCCAGCCAGGGTCAGCTCAGCGTGGTAAGTGTGCCCGTGAATTCGGCGGCTGCTCTCGGCCTCGGCCGGCAGGTCACGCTTCAGGGTGTGCGCCGCATCAAAGAAAAATTTCTGGGTGATTTCAAAATAGCGCGCGGATGCCTGCGCAGCGGGTGGAGTGTTGCTCATCGTATGCCTGTAATTTTGTGGGTTTGCAAAGAAAGACGCCATGCCGGGCGCTGCATGCATTGCGCGATCACCATCTCGGTGTTGGATTCGCGCAGCACGTTGTCCATGGGTTGCAAATAACGGTGGATGAAATTAGCGGCTTCCAGCTCGGCCAGGTCCAAACCGGCCTGTGGCCACACGACTTTGAGCTCATGCCCGCTGCGCTGCAGCCAAGGTGCACCCACCTTGGGGCTGACGCATATCCAATCAATACCCTCCGGCGCAGCGATGCTGCCATTTGTCTCAACTGCAATTGTGAAATGCTGCGCGTGCAACGCTTCGACCAGTGCTTCGTCCACCTGCAGCAAAGGTTCGCCACCCGTCAGCACCACAAAGCGGTTGGCGATGTCGCCTGCGGGCCATAGCTTCGCAATACGCTCTGCCAGACCGGTAGCCGTATCGAACCGACCGCCCTGTGTGCCGTCGGTCCCCACAAAGTCCGTATCGCAAAACCGGCATACCGCGCTTTCGCGGTCCGCCTCACGGCCGGACCAGAGGTTGCAGCCCGCAAAGCGGCAAAACACAGCCGGTCGTCCGGCATTGGCGCCTTCCCCCTGCAGGGTGTAAAAAATTTCTTTGACCTGGTAACTCATAACGCTGAGCCAGTTTGACACGCGCGCACCGCGATAGCGGCTGCCGTGAGGTTTTTATACATGGTAGTCCTCTACATGGCCCCGTACGCAAAAGTGAAGCCCGCCGGAGCCGCGGGCCTGAGCTAATTTTACCGCCCCGCAAATTGGCGGGATTAGGGCCGACTTTTCAGGCTTTAGAAAAACCGGGGCCTTCACACAATGGCATGCATCAACGCTGCCATTGCTATCGCCGAGGGAATCACATGCAACTTCAATACGAACTCAAAGACGGGGCCTACCACCTCTACGACATGAGCACACCACCGAGCGCCGTCACAGGGCAACGCAAATTGCGCCTGCGCACGGACGATGTGGCTATTGCCTTTGACGTGCGTACCGGCATCGTGCAAGAGCACGGCAGTCCCAACCGCATCCACTCCTGGGCGCTCAACACCCGCAGGCGCCTGCGCTCCAGCGGTGCATTGGACAAAGCCAACGACATCGTAGTGGTATCCGGACCGCTGCCGGTAGACGAGATCAACAAATGCCTGCGAATTACAGGCTATTGCCGCCGCATGTTCTCGCAACTGCCGACGCTGCCGCACGGCAAACGTCTGGCACATTAATTATGCGGGCTAGTCCCACAATGACTAGCGGAAAGTCTCAAACACCTCGTTGAGCCGGTCGACGTGACGTGCGCGTTCAGTGGCATCAATAAAGCTGGCGTTGATACTATTGAGCGCCAGCTGGTACGCGCGGTCTGAATTCAAACCCAGCGCAGCAAAAGTTTGCGTAAAGTTTTCATTGATATAGCCGCCAAAATACGCCGGGTCGTCAGAATTGATAGTGGCAACAACGCCGGCATCTAACATGCGACCGATGTTGTGCTGCGACAGATTGGAATACACGCGCAACTTCAAATTGGATAAGGGGCATACCGTGAGCGGCACCTTGTCGTGAATCAGCCGCTGCATCAGGCGCGAGTCCTTAATGGCCTGCACACCATGGTCAATACGTTCCACCTTGAGGATGTCCAGCGCGTTCCAGATGTATTCGGGCGGACCCTCTTCGCCAGCATGCGCGACCAGCCGGAAGCCCAACTGCTTTGCGCGGGCAAACACCTTGGCAAACTTTTCAGGGGGATGCCCCACCTCGCTGCTGGCCAAGCCAATGCCCACCAGTTTGTCACGCAGAGGCATGGCCTCTTCAAGGCAGGCAAAGGCTTCGGCCTCGCTCAAGTGCCGCAGAAAACACAGGATGAGGGAGGCTGTCAGGCCGTATTTGGCGGGTGCGTCATCACAGGCGCGGTGCAACCCATTGATGACCGTAGCGGCACTGAGGCCATGCCCGGTGTGGGTCTGCGTGTCAAAAAACAATTCGGCATGGGTGACGTTGTCGGCTTGTGCGCGCGCAAAGTAGGCGCAGGCCATGTCATAAAAATCCTGCTCGGTTTTGAGTACCATGGTGCCCGCGTGATAGATGTCCAGAAAGCTTTGCAGGTTGTCAAACACGTAGGCCTCGCGCACCGCTTGCGCACTGGAGTAGGCCAAGGCCACGCTGTTGCGCCGGGCAAATTCAAACATCTGCTCCGGCTCAAGCGAACCTTCAATGTGCATGTGCAACTCAGCCTTGGGCATGGCACGCAATAAATCGGGCAGACGATCAGCAGGTACGGGGCGGGTAAACATAGATAAACCTCAAAGCAAACTTTCTGAAATAAAAAGGCCGCCCGAGGGCGGCCTTTGCTGCAGTTAAGCGACGCTACAACCGCAATTACTTGCCGCCGGGAATCTTGCCTTCCACGCCCTTGACGTAGAAGTTCAAGCCTCCCAGGAATTTGTCGTCAGCGACTTCGTCTTTCTTGATTTGCACTTTGCCGGTGTTGTCGACAATCGGGCCCTTCCAGATCACGAAGCTGCCGTCTTTCAGACCGGCCTTGACTTCATCGACCTTGGCCTTGGTTTCAGCAGGCACGTCTTCGGCAATCGACACGATATCAATCGCACCTTCTTTCACGCCCCACCAGCTTTGGCCAGTTGTCCACTTGCCTTCGAGCGCGTCTTTAGTAGCCTTGATGTAGTAAGGACCCCAATTAATCACGCTCGATGCCAGATGGGCTTTAGGACCGTAAGCGGTCATGTCAGAGTCCCAACCAAAGGCGCGCTTGCCCTTGTCCTGTGCGGTTTTCAACACTGCAGGAGAGTCAGTGTTCTGGAACAGCACGTCTGCGCCGCCATTGATCAGCGACGTTGCAGCTTCTGTTTCTTTCGGTGGATTGAACCATTCGTTCACCCACACCACTTTGGTCTTGACTTTGGGGTTGGAGCTTTGTGCGCCCAGTGTGAAGCTGTTGATATTGCGGATCACTTCAGGAATTGGCACCGAAGCCACCACACCCAGAGTGTTGGACTTGGTCATCTTGCCGGCAATCACACCCGCCATGTACGCACCTTCGTAGGTACGGCTGTCATAGGTGCGGACGTTCTCGGCGGTCTTGTAGCCGGTAGCGTGTTCGAACTTCACGTCCTTGAAATCAGGTGCAACCTTCTGGAAGGTCTCCATGTAACCGAAGGTAGTTCCGAAAATCAGCTTATTACCTTGGGTCGCCATGTCGCGGATTACGCGCTCGGCGTCAGCGGACTCGGGAACGTTCTCTACAAACGAAGTAGCAATCTTGTCACCGAATTCTTTCTCCAATGCCTTACGGGCGGAGTCATGCGCAAAGGTCCAGCCACCGTCGCCCACAGGGCCGACGTAGGCAAATGCAATCTTCAAAGGCGCGGGCTTGGCGGGGGCCGACGCAGCAGGCGCAGGCGCCGCAGCGACCGGCTCTTCTTTTTTACCGCAGCCAACCAATGCTGCACTGGCCACCGCTGTTAACGCTGCCAAGCGCATCAGCGAACGTTTCTGCAAATCTGTCATTTCAGTTCCTTCATTAAAACAGGAGAGTTACGGATAAAAAATCAGGCGCCCGGGTAGAACGGCTTACCAATGGAAGCTGGCATATTAATACGAATCCAACTCGGGTTACGAGATATCAGGGCCAGCACCACGATCGTTGCCAGGTAGGGCAAGCTGCTGAGCAATTGGCTGGGTACGTCAACGCCGATACCCTGCAAATGGAACTGCAACATGGTCACACCGCCAAACAGGTATGCACCAAGCAATACGCGTGCCGGGCGCCACGTGGCAAAGGTGGTCAAGGCTAGCGCAATCCAGCCCTTGCCCGCCACCATGCCCTCCACCCAGAGCGGTGTGTAAATAATGGAAATATAGGCACCTGCAAGCCCACACAATGCACCGCCTGCAATCACCGCCCACAGGCGGATCAAGCGAACCGGGTAACCCAGCGCATGGGCCGACTCGGGGCTTTCACCTATGCTGCGCAAAATCAAACCGGCGCGGGTGCGGTACAAAAACCAGATCAAGGCCAGCGCAAACAGCACTGTCAGGTACACCAGCGGGTGCTGGCGAAACAGTGCCGGACCCACAAACGGAATGTCCGATAAAAAAGGAACCTCAAAATTGGGGCGATCGGGCATCTTCTCTTGCACATAGGAAATACCGGCAAATGCAGAAAATCCCCCGCCAAACAAGCTCAATGCCAGCCCCGTGGCGTATTGGTTGGTATTGAGCCAGATCACCAACAGACCGAACAAGCCCGCAAGCAAGGCGCCCGCGCCCATTCCTGCAGCAAAACCCATCAGGTCACTGCCGGTGTGCACCACGGTGGCGAAGCCGGCAATGGCGGCGCACAACATGATGCCTTCGGCACCCAGATTCACAATGCCGGCCTTCTCGTTAATCAACAAACCCAGCGACGCAATGGCCAGAACGGTACCGGCGTTAAGTGTGGCGGCAATGAGCAGTGCGTATGATTCCATCAGGCGGCTCCCGCTGCCGGCGCTTTGACGGCAGACTTCCATTGCAGGCGGTAATTAACCAGTGTGTCACAGGCCAGCAGAGTAAACAGCAGCAGCCCTTGGAACACACCCGTGAGCGATTTGGGCAAACCCATGCGCGACTGCGCCAGTTCGCCACCGATGTAAAACATGCTCATCAACAGGGCCGAAAACATCATGCCAATCGGATGCAAACGCCCCACATACGCCACGATGATGGCGGCAAAACCGTAGCCTGCCGGGACGTAGGGCGTAAGCTGCCCGATAGGCCCAGCCACTTCGAGTGCCCCGGCCAGACCAGCCATACCACCGGAAATCAAAAATGCAGTCCACAGCGCGCGACGTGACGAAAATCCGGCATATCGCGCCGCCGCCGGAGCCAGTCCGCCCACCTGCTGTGCAAAGCCAGCGCGGGTGCGAAACAGGAAAATCCACATACCGCCCACACCTACTAGCGCAAACAACACGCCAATGGAGAGGCGCGAACCCTGAAACAGCCGCGGAATCCGTGTGACCAGATCAAAGGTTTTGGTTTGCGGAAAGTTGTAACCTGCCGGGTCTTTCCAGGGGCCGTACACCACATAACCCAGCACTTGCACCGCAACATACACCAGCATCAGGCTCACCAGAATTTCGTTGGTGTTGAACTTGTCGCGCAATAGCGCTGCCACCCCCGCCCACACCATGCCCCCCAGAATGCCGGCCAGCAAAATGGGCACGACAATCCATGACGTTGTGGTGTTGTCCGCCATCAAAGCAATGCCACTGGCGGCAATTGCCCCCATCAGGTACTGCCCTTCTGCGCCGATGTTCCACACATTGGACCGGTAGCACACCGCCAGTCCCAAGGCGATCAGCAACAAGGGCGTGGCTTTGACCACCAGCTCGCCCAAGGCATAGCCGGTCCGGACGGGCTCCCAAAAGAAAATCTGCAAACCGCGCACCGGGTCTTTACCCAAGGCCGCGAACAATATGACGCCGATGATGACCGTACAAATCAGAGCCAGCAGGGGCGAACCGTAGCTCCACATGCGCGATGGTTGGGGACGGGCTTCGAGCTTAAGCATGCTGCACCTGCGCCTCAGCGGAACCGGCGCCTGCGCCTGCGCCGTCCCATAAGCCACTCATCCAAGAACCGATTTTTTCGACGCTGGCTTCTGCGACCGGCAAGGAAGGTGACAACTTGCCACGCGCAATCACATGCATACGGTCACACAGTTCAAAGAGTTCATCGAGTTCCTCACTCACCACCAACACCGCGCAGCCTGCATCGCGCAGCGCCAGAATTTCGCCACGGATCTGGGCCGCGGCCCCGACGTCCACACCCCAGGTAGGCTGCGAGACGATAAATAGAGTGGGTTTGGCGTCTATCTCGCGCCCGACAATAAACTTTTGAAGATTGCCACCCGAAAGGGAGCGCGCGACCGACGCCACGCCACCGGCTTTGACGTTGAATGTTTTGATGATGCGCGCGGCATGGTCTTCAAGCTGGCGCACTTGTATCCAGCCCCCGGCAAAGCGCGGGTACGAAATAGAGCCGGTGCGGGTCAGCAACATGTTGTGGGCAAGGCTCAACGTGGGCACCGCACCACGCCCGAGTCGCTCTTCGGGAACAAAGTGCAAACCAAGCTTGCGCCTGCCGCCCGGGTGCGTGGACGACACGTCCACGCCCTCCATATCAATGCTGCCCTTGGTAGACCTGCAATCTTCACCGGAAAGCGCGTACAACAATTCTTTCTGGCCGTTGCCCGACACACCGGCAATGCCCACCACCTCGCCAGACCGTACCTGCAAGTCGATGCCCTCCAGATCCACGCCAAACTGGTCTTCTCGCTCCAGCCGTAAATTACGCACGGTAAGCACCGGCTTGCCGGCCTGCTGGGCGCGATGTTCAAGCTGCGGCGGCTCGGCACCGATCATCAGGCGTGACAGCGACGCGTTGGATTCTTCCTTGGGGTTGCAAACGCCGGTGACCTTGCCACCGCGCAATACGGTGCAGGCGTTGCACAACTCCCGGATTTCGTGCAGCTTATGGGAGATGTACAGAATGCTGCAGCCTTCCGACGCCAACTTCTTCAACACCACGAACAGCTTCTCGACGGCCTGCGGGGTAAGTACAGAGGTCGGCTCATCGAGGATCAGCAATTGGGGGTTGGTCAACAGTGCACGGATGATTTCCACCCGCTGCATTTCGCCCACGCTCAGGGTGTGCACCGGGCGTGCGGGGTCGATGTCCAGCCCGTATTCAGTAGCCTTAGCGATGATGCTGGCCGTCACCTGGGCCAGGGTCATGCTTTTGTCCAGCCCCAGCCAAACGTTTTCGGCCACGGTTATGGTGTCAAACAAATTGAAATGCTGGAACACCATGCTGATGCCCAGAGCGCGCGCCTCTTTGGGGTTGCGGATGGTTGCCACTTTTCCGTTAAACGCCACCTGACCGGCATCGGGTTTGACCGAGCCGTAAATGATCTTCATCAGCGTTGACTTGCCCGCTCCATTTTCACCCAGCACTGCGTGGGTTTCACCTGGCATGACGGTGAGCGACACATCGCTGTTGGCGACCACTGCGGGGTAGGCTTTGGTGATGCCGGTGAGTTGCAGCCGCGCTTGGGGGTTGATGCTTGCCATTGTGGGGAGATTCAATGTTTTTTGAGCGATGCAGCAACGCCCTTGACGCGTTCGCGCAGCCAGCGGTTGGCGTCGGAGGCATGGCTGCGCTCATGCCACAGCTGGTAGTACTGCATAGGGGGAAATTCCACAGGACAGGTGATAGTGACCACAGGCAAAGTGTATACAAAACGGGAGCAATATTGCGTTCCCGTAGTCAGCACCAGCAAACTTGATGCCACCATGCCCGGAATCAATCCGAAATGGGCACAACGTGCCGCAACGCGACGCTGCAGGCCCAGACTGGCCAGGTGTTCATCAATCACACCTTTGGCGCCAGGATGGGTCGCGCCGGGCGCGATGTGCTCGGCTTCAAGCCAGGCTGCGACATCCCATCCCCGTCGCACAGCGGGGTGCTTTTGGGAAACCAGACACACTACTTCATCTTCCAAGAGCTTACCTATGTGCAGTTCCTGCGGCGGTGCGGACCAGTTGCCGATGACCACGTCAACTTCGCCGTTGGCCAAGCGATCCCGATAGTCGGAGCTGGCGGACAAGGCCTGTACTTCAATACCTGCTAGCGGCGCCAGCGCCTTGATGACCGCCACCAGGCGCGGAAGAAATTCGGGGTCCAGGTAGTCGCTTGCGGCAATGCGAAACGTGTTGCGCGCCGTGGCGGTATCGAAACCCCGAACGTCATCAAATAACATTTCGGCGGCACGCAAAATGCTGGCACTGGGTTCGATCATGCGCAGTCCGGCGTCGGTGGGCACCATACCGGGGCCACTGCGCACCAAAAGCGGATCACCTGCAAAATCACGCAGGCGCTTCAAGGCATTGCTTACTGCAGGCTGGTGCATGCCGAGCCGCAAAGCTGCTTTTGAGACGCTACGTTCAGTCAACACCGTGTGGAGTACTCTGATTAAATGAAGGTCTATCTTGTCGAAAAGGGCGTGGTCTCTCATACATCAATTGCAATGGGTGACATATGCTAAAGCGTATGCGCGCGAGAAGCCTACCGATTTACCCTCCCGCACGAGGACTGTGAAACAAATGAACTCCAAGCCCATACGCTTTCTCAAATCCGGCCAAGTGGTCACACTGCACGACGTGCCGCCCACGCGCACGCTGCTGGAGGTACTGCGCGAAGACATGCATTGCACCGGCACTAAAGAAGGCTGTGGCGAAGGCGACTGCGGTGCCTGCACCGTTGTGGTGGGCGAAAACGTAGGAGGCAAACTGCAAACGCGCGCCATCAACAGTTGCATTCGCATGGCGCATTCGGTCGATGGTATGGCCTTGTGGACGGTGGAAGATCTGAGCGGCCCCAATGGCGATCTACACCCAGTACAAGAGGCGATGGTGCAGTGTCACGCTTCGCAATGCGGCTTTTGTACCCCCGGCTTCGTTATGAGCCTTTTTGCACTTCACCAGAATCATCAGGGCAAGGAAGTGACGCGCGAACAAGCGCAAGGCGCGTTGAGCGGCAACCTGTGCCGGTGCACAGGCTACCGACCGATTCTGGATGCTGCCGTGGCGATGCAAAAATTGCCGCAACAACGCGTGGATGAAAAACAGATTCTGGCGGAATTGAAACAGCTCCAATCGCAAGCAGCGACGGTGGCCGATCCAGACGACCCTGCCTACCTGTCCCCCACGACGCTGCGGCAACTCTTGCACGACAAAGCAAAATATCCACAAGCCCAACTGGTGGCCGGCTGCACCGACGTGGGACTGTGGGTGACCAAAATGCACATGCAGTTCGAGCGGGTGATTGACACCACCCAAGTCGCGGAACTGCGCCGTACAGAGTACTACCCGCACCATATCGCGATTGGTGCCGCGGTGCCGTTAACTGACGCATTTGCCGCACTGGTGGCAAACCGGCCGCAACTTGGCTCCTTTGCCCATCGCTTTGCCGGGTTGCCGGTGCGCAACTCCGGCACCTTGGGCGGAAATGTGGCCAACGGCTCGCCAATTGGTGACTCGATGCCACTGCTGATTGCCCTGGGCGCCAACGTCGTTTTAATGCGTGCGCACAAGGGCCGCATTCAACACCGCGAAATGCCCTTGGAGGCGCTTTACACCGGCTACCGCAAAAACGTGATGGGCGCAGACGAAGTGCTGGCCTGGATCAAGGTACCCAAGGCAGTACCGCAGGAAGTGATGCGGGTCTACAAAATTTCCAAACGCCACGAAGACGACATTTCAGCCGTGTGCCTGGCCGTCAACCTGTGGATCACCGATGGCGTCATAACCAAAGCGTCCATCGGCGTTGGAGGCGTAGCAGCTACGCCGGTGCGTGCCGAGAAAACAGAGAGCGCCCTTGGCGCAAAGCAATGGAACCCGGCCATCGTGCAGGCCGCTGCCACGGTTTTGCGGGGCGAATTCAGTCCCATTTCAGACATGCGAGCCACAGCCGCATACCGCAGCGCGGTATTGGGCAATTTGCTGCAGCGCTTTTGGTTGGAAAGCCAAGGCATCCACGGCGCGAGCCTGGAGGACATTGCCATAGTTGACGAACCTATCAGCGGAGCCTCTGCATGAAACACGAAAAAGCCGCTGTTGCCGCGATCTCCCCCGCTTCGGGCGTGAGCCAGTTTCACGAGAGTGCCATCGCACAGGTCGCTGGTGCAGTGCACTACATCGACGATTTGCCGGAAGTGCGCGGCACGCTGCATGCGGCACCCATCCTGTCCAACGTTGCGCATGGAAAACTTTTGTGCGTTGACACCAGCGTCGCACTGGCGATGCCCGGGGTTGTGAACGTGGTGTTGGCCGGTGACATTCCCGGCGACACAATGCTGGCTGCCTTTGCAGGTGACGAACCGGTGTTTGCAATTGACACGGTGCAATTCGTGGGTCAGGTAATAGGGCTGGTGCTTGCCAAAACGGTCATGCAGGCGCGCCACGCGGCTCGTAAAGTCAAACTGCAGATTGAAGCCCTGCCCGCAATCTTGAATGTGCACGACGCACTCAAGGCACAAAGTTTTGTGTTGCCCCCCGTACATGTGCGTCGCGGCGATGCTGAAACAGCAATGGCGCGTGCGCCTCACACTTTGCAAGGTACGCTGGAAGTCGGCGGCCAGGAGCACTTTTATCTGGAAGGCCAGATCGCCTATGTGCTGCCGCAGGAGCAAAACCAGTGGGTGGTGCACAGCAGCACCCAACACCCCGGCGAAGTACAGCATTGGGTGGCGCATGCACTGGGCATAGACAACCATGCGGTGCGCGTAGAGTGCAGGCGCATGGGAGGGGGCTTTGGCGGCAAAGAGACACAGGCTGGGCATCTCGCGGTGTGGGCCGCCATCGCCGCACGTAAATGCAAGGCAGCCATCAAATTGCGACTGGACCGCGATGACGACTTTATGGTGACCGGCAAGCGCCATCCATTTGCCTACGAATACGCGGCAGGCTTTGATGACAGCGGACGCCTGACTGCTCTGCAACTCAAAATGTTGGTGAACTGCGGCTTCAGTGCAGACCTGTCCGGACCGGTGGCCGACCGCGCCATCTTTCACAGCGACAACGCCTACTACCTGCAGGATGTAGACATTGCTTCCTACCGCTGCAAAACCAATACCCAGAGCCACACCGCCTTCCGGGGCTTCGGTGGTCCGCAGGGTGTGATCGTGATTGAGGCCATCATGGGCGATATTGCTCGACATCTGGGCTTGGACGCGCTGGACGTGCGCATGGGCAACCTTTACAGCAACGAGCCGGTAGACGGCGCTCAGCCGGCGAACGGCTCAACGGTACAGCGCCGCGACACTACGCATTACCAGATGAAGGTGGAAGATAACATTCTGGAGCCGCTCTTACGCAAGCTGGAGGACTCGTCCGCCTACCGGCAACGCCGCGCAGACATTGCTGCGTGGAATGCCACAAGCCCCATCCTCAAGCGTGGAATGGCCATAACGCCAGTCAAATTCGGCATCAGCTTTACCGCTACCTTGTTCAACCAGGCCGGCGCATTAGTGCATGTGTACACCGACGGTAGCGTGCAGGTGAACCACGGCGGCACCGAAATGGGCCAGGGCCTGCATACAAAGGTGGCGCAAATCGTGGCCGATGAACTGGGCATCCCTTTGCACCGCGTGCTGGCAACGGCCAGCGACACGAGCAAAGTGGCGAATGCTTCTGCAACCGCAGCGTCGGCCGGCACTGACCTCAACGGTCGCGCCGCACAGTTTGCGGCGCGCCACGTGCGGGACAACCTGGCTGCGTTTGTGTGCGGGCTGGATGGCTGTGGCGCAGGAGCTATCCGTTTCGAGGGCGGCAAGGTGCTGTCGCCCAATACCGTTCGCAGTTTTGAATCGGTGGTGGGCATGGCCTATGCCAACCGCATTCAGTTGTGGAGTGACGGTTTTTACCGCACGCCCAAAATCCACTATGACAAAACCACGCTTACCGGCCGGCCGTTTTATTACTTTGCTTATGGCGCCGCCTGTACCGAGGTGGCGATTGACACCCTCACCGGCGAGAGCCGGGTGCTCAAAGTGGACATCCTGCATGACGTAGGCCGCAGCATAAACCCTGCAATCGACATTGGGCAGATTGAAGGCGGCTTTGTGCAGGGTATGGGCTGGCTCACTACCGAACAGCTCGTGTGGAACGAGAAGGGCTACTTAAGCACCCATGCGCCCAGCACCTACAAAATCCCCACCGCAGGCGATATTCCGGCGCATTTCAAAGTGGCGCTATGGCCCGAACCCAACCGCGAGGACAACGTATTCGGCAGCAAAGCCGTGGGGGAACCGCCCTTTATGTTGGGCATCAGCGTGTACGAGGCGCTGCGTGATGCGATTG
This sequence comes from Comamonadaceae bacterium, assembly GCA_947373605.1. GTDB lineage: Bacteria > Pseudomonadota > Gammaproteobacteria > Burkholderiales > Burkholderiaceae_C > Allorhodoferax. Next base: position 1,024 of record CANBYM010000034.1, on the reverse strand, counting down.
CGCAGGCCTGGGAGCAAAGTGACACTTCGGGCAGCGCAATTGATCGAGTGGTTAAACTCACTGCGCCAGCTACTGCGGAGAATGTACTTCGCTCTTTAAATGCGCAATGAGTTTGCCATGGCACGAGGCCAATTGGGTCCATCCTAGACGCCAGCCAGTGAACGCAAGCCACCGGGGTCAACCAGATTGACAACACGCCCTGACCCGCTGATCAGGCTACGTTCGCGCAAATGGCGCAGCACGCGCGAAAGCGTTTCAGGCGCAATGCCCAGTTGAGCTGCAATCAAGCGCTTGCGCTGCTGCAAACGTACCGAACACACGCCTATGTCGTTGGACTCGGCGTGCTGCAACAACCATTCGGCACAACGCGCTTCGGCGTCCTTAGCCAAGCGACTGACTGCGAGATCCGTCTGGCGGCGGTATGCGCGCGCGATATCGGTCAGCACTGCGAGCGCGCCCTGCGAATTGCCGGTCAGTGATGCACGAAATTGCTGCAAGGGCACCCGGCGCAGGCTCACATCGGTTTCGGCCACCGCGTCTACCGCGCTGGGCAAGTCCAGCACGGCCGTATTCACTTCAAGCCAGCCCGGGCCCTCGACCACACCAAGCTGATGTTCAAGAACTTTCTCGGGATCATCCGTGACTGCAGCAATGCCCAGTGCAACACGTCCGGACTCGATAAAGATGGCGAATGGATCACGCGTGGCGCGACGCATCAGTACGCACCCGCTATGGGCCACTTGCAATGGACTTTCGGAGAGCAATGTGAGTTGGCTGACAGGCATGAATGCACTTTGCACTTTTGCCAAGCCCGCTACTTTGAGAAAGATCAAGCTTTAGCGACACTGGCAATGGAATTTAGGGATGGAGCCTTCAATCTCGTGTGAATGTCCGGGAAATCGGGATCAACAGCCAATTAGAAATGCATCTCTAATTTGTTGCAGTGCAACAAAAAGTACTTGCAATCGCGCCAAAAGCACTTAAGATACGAGTCATGTTGCACCGCAGCATTTTTTAATCCACC
>CANBYM010000033.1 GCA_947373605.1 Comamonadaceae bacterium | reverse complement strand
GTCACAGGCATTGTCTGGTGACCCAGCGCAACGACGGGTATGGGTACTTCTTTTCAACCCCGGCCACAACCAAGGACGTGAAAAAGGTTGGCCAAGAGAATCGGATGCAGAGCATCCGGCGCTCTACCTCCCCGGCCTGAAGGCCAGGGCTTCACGCGCATTATGATGAAGAAATTTCTGTCTGCCACACTGGCGTTTTTGGCGCTGACATGTGCTCACGCCTGGCCCGACAAAACTGTCACCATGGTAGTGCCCTTTCCCCCCGGCGGCTCCACCGATCAGATTGCCCGCATGCTGGCACCCAAGCTACAGGAAAAACTTGGTGGCAGCTTCATCGTGGACAACAAAGCCGGTGCCACCGGCACCATCGGCGCAGCCAATGTGGCCCGCGCTGTGCCCGACGGACACACGTTGCTGGTGTCGTCGCTCGGCCCCTTTGTGATTGCACCGCATTTGCTAACCAACGTGAGCTACAACGCGCTCAAAGACTTTGACTATCTGACCGTCGCCGTGCAGGCGCCCAACGTGCTGGTCGTGCCCGCCAGCTCGCCGCACAAATCGATGGCCGACGTGATCGCGTTCGAAAAAGCGAACCCCAACAAAATGTCCTTCGGCTCTTCGGGCAACGGCAGCAGCGACCACCTGACTGCCGAACTTTTTTGGTTACAAACCGGTACATCCGGTATCCACGTGCCCTACAAAGGCGGCGGCCCGGTCATGACCGATTTGCTCGGCGGTCAGGTGGATGCCAGCTTCATGAACGTCAACACCGCCATGCCGCAAATACAGGCGGGCAAACTGCGCGCGCTGGCCATTACCAGCGCCAAGCGCTCGCCGCTCTTGCCCACCGTGCAGACGATGGAAGAGGCGGGCATTAAAGACGCCAACGTGTACTCCTGGCAAGCCTTTGCCGCGCCGCACGGTCTGCCTGCGGATGTGAAGGCCAAGCTGCACGCCGCCATCGTTGCGGGCCTGAACGACCCGCAGGTCAAGCCCAAACTGCTTGAACTCGGCTTTGAGATTGTGGGCAACACCCCAGAGCAATTCGCCGCCTTCCAGGCTGGCGAATATGCGCGTTGGAAAAAGCTGATCGAAACCCGCAAGATCACCGCCGACTAAAAAAGAATTAACTAACGGGCCTCGTAAGAACCAGACATTGCCAACGCTAAAGGCAGAACGTAAATGAACGCCCAGCCGAAGCGATAAAGCAAAATCGGCTGTCCGCTTTAGGCTCCCCTTGCCCCACCGGGGGCAAGGGGCAAGGGGCGGGGGGATTGGGGATAGAGTTTCAGGGGATAGGCACGCTGCTAGCTTCCGCCACCAACCAATCCTTCAAATGCAAAACATCACTGCGCAGCGCGCGATTGCCCGGTGCCACGATGTACATGGGTTGGTCGGTGGTCACGCTGTTGGCAATCGGACGCACCAGCAGCCCCTGGTCAATCAGCGGCTCCACAATGTGTCGCCAGCCTTGCGCGATGCCCTGGCCCTCGATGGCCGCTTGCAGCACGATGGAGTAGTCGTTAAAGCGAAACACATCTGCCCCGCGCGGCAGCTTCACGCCAAACTGCGCCAGCCACTGCGCCCAGTCCATGCGCGGCTTGTAGCGCTCCTCCAATAGCAGAAGCGGATAGCGTGTGAGCGCCTTTACGTCTCTAAGGATCGGCTCACCGGCCAGCAGCTTTGGGCTGCACACCGGAAAAATCTCTTCGTCCACAAAATGCCAGCGCTGATAGCGGGAGAAGCTGTCCGAGCCCAGCGTAATGGCCAGGTCGATGCGTTCGCGCTCCAGGTCCAGGTCGGTGTCCGTGGTGATACAGCGCAGCTCGATGTGCGGGTGCAGTTGTTTGAAGCGCGCAATGCGCGGCAGTAGCCACCACGTAGCTGTGGCAGTGGACACGGCCAGCGTGACTTGGTGCGTAGCCTGCATGCTGCGCACTTCGCGCAGCGCCTGGTCAATCAGCGTCAGGCCCATAGACACCTGCTCCTGCAGATATTGCCCGGCGGCGGTGGTTTTGACGCCCTTGTGCTGGCGCTCAAACAGGGCCACGCCCAGCTCGGCTTCGAGCAGGCGCATGGCGTGGCTGACTGCGGGCTGGCTAATGCCCAGGTCCTCCGAGGCACGGGTAAAGCTGGCGCGGCGGGCGGCGCATTCAAACACGATCAGGTTGTTCAGCGAGGGGGCAGCAGGGGTGTTGGCCATAAGGCTGAATTATGGCCAGTATGAGTTGCCTTGCAGGTCACAAACGGAGCGGTTTGTTCTAAGCTCGGCGCTCACAAGCTTCCACGAGAGACAAGCATGACCGATGAAGTCCGACACAACCGCCGCAAAGGCGGACGCGAGCGACGCGACCCCAAGGCCCGCATCAGTGGCCCGGCGTATATCACCCGCAACATCCCGACCTACGATGTGATGGGTGAAGATAACCTGCAAAAAATCGAAGCCACCGCCGAGCGCATCTTGTCTGAGGTGGGCATCGACATCCGTGATGACGATGAGTGCTTAAGCCTGTTTCGCAAAGCCGGTGCCAAGGTGGACGGCATGCGGGTGCGCTTTGAACCGGGCCATGTGCGCGAGATTCTCAAAACTGCGCCGAGACAGTTCACGCAACATGCACGTAACCCCGCGCACAACGTGGAGATCGGCGGCAACAACGTGGTGTTTTCACCGGCATACGGATCGCCATTTGTAATGGACCTAGACCGCGGGCGGCGCTATGGCACGCTGGAAGATTTTCAGAACTTTGTGAAGCTGGCCTGCGCCAGCCCCTGGCTGCACCACAGCGGCGGCACGGTCTGTGAGCCCACTGACATTCCGGTCAACAAGCGGCATCTGGACATGGTCTACGCCCACATGCGCTATTCCGACAAGGCCTATATGGGGTCGATTACCTCCGAAGAGCGTGCCGAAGATTCCATCGCCATGTCGCGGCTTTTGTTCGGTGCGGACTTTGTCGACAAGAACTGCGTGATTCTGGGCAACGTGAATGTGAACTCGCCGCTCTTGTGGGACGGCACCATGACCAAGTCGGCGCGTGCCTATGCGCGGGCCAATCAGGCGGCTGTCATCGTGCCCTTTATTCTGGGTGGCGCCATGGGGCCGGTGACCAATGCGGGCGCGATTGCGCAGGCCCATGCCGAGACCATGGTGGGCTGCGCCATCACGCAGCTGGAGCGCCCCGGTGCGCCGGTAATTTACGGCAATTTTTTGTCCAGCATGTCACTGCGCTCGGGCTCACCCACCTTTGGCACGCCGGAGCCCGCCATTGGCTCGATGGTGATAGGGCAACTGGCGCGCAGGCTCAATCTGCCGCTGCGTTGCGCCGGGTCATTCACGACCTCCAAGCTGCCCGACGGACAGGCCATGCAGGAGAGCATCATGTCCATGCTGTCGGCGGTGCATTGCGGTGCGAATTTCATTTTGCATTCGGCAGGCTTTCTGGACGGGCTGCTTTCGATGAGCTACGAAAAGTTCATGATGGACGCCGACTTTTGCGGCGCGCTGCACAGCTATATGGCTGGTGTGGTGGTGGACGACAACACGCTTGCCATGGACGCCTTTCGCCAAGTGACCCCGGGCGGCCACTATTTGGGCAGTGCCCATACCATGGCCAACTACACCACCGCGTTTTTTGATTCCACCATTTCTGACAACACACCGTTCGAGAGCTGGAGCGAAGCCGGCAAAACGGATAGCGCCACCCGTGCCAACACACGCTGGAAAGCGGTGCTCAATGAGTACGAAGCGCCCGCGCTGGACGCTGCACTGGACGAGAGTATTCTGGACTTTGTGAACCGCAAAAAAGCGTCCATGACCGACCAGTGGTACTGATATGTCAATAGAAAACGATCCCCTGCTGCAACCGTTTCAGCTCAAACACCTGCGGCTCAAAAACCGCCTGATGATCACGTCGCACGAGCCAGCCTACCCGGAAGACGGCATGCCCAAGGCCAAGTACCGCGCCTACCACGTGGAGCGCGCCAGGGCCGGCATTGCGCTGACCATGACCGCCGGTTCGGCCGCAGTGTCACGCGACAGCCCGCCAGTGTTCAACAACATTTTGGCCTACAAAGATGAGGTCGTGCCCTGGATGCGCGACCTGACCGATGCCTGCCACGAGCACGGCACGGCGGTGATGATCCAGATCACCCATTTGGGTCGGCGCACCAGCTGGTCCAAGGGCGACTGGCTGCCCGTGGTCTCGCCCTCGCACGAGCGCGAAGCCTCGCATCGCGCCTTCCCCAAGAAGATGGAAGACTGGGACATCGCCCGCATCATCAAAGACTACGCGGACGCTGCCGAGCGCATGCACGCTGCCGGGGTGGACGGACTTGAGCTGGAGGCCTACGGGCACCTGATGGACCAGTTCTGGTCACCCGCCACCAATACGTTGGAGTCGCCTTACGGCGGCACGCTGGAAAATCGCGTACGCTTTACGCTCGAAGTGGTGCAGGCCATCCGTGCGCGGTTGGGGCCGGACTTTATCCTGGGGGTGCGCGGTGTGGCTGACGAGGCGCGCCCCGGCGGCCTAACGGCCGAAGACGGATTAGGCATCGCGCGCTATCTGGTCAAGTCCGGCATGGTGGACTTTTTGAACATTATTCGCGGTCACATTGATACCGACGCGGGCCTGACCGATGTGATTCCCGTGCAGGGCATGCGCAGCGCGCCGCATCTGGAATTTGCCGGCGGCTTGCGAGAACAGCTTGGCGGCATTCCGATTTTTCACGGTGCGAAGATTCAGGACGTGACCACTGCGCGCTTTGCCATTCAATCGGGCAAGCTTGATATGGTGGGTATGACCCGCGCGCACATGGCCGACCCGCACATCGTGCGCAAAATCATGGCGGGGCTGGAGCACACCATTCGCCCTTGCGTTGGAGGCAACTTTTGTCTGGACCGGATTTATCAGGGCGGCGAGGCCTATTGCATTCACAACCCCGCCACCGGGCGCGAACTTAGCATGCCGCATGTGGTGCCTAAAGCCCCCATAGCGCACCATGTGGTGGTGGTGGGTGCCGGTCCGGCGGGCATGGAGGCAGCGCGCGTCGCATCGGAACGCGGGCACAAGGTCACAGTGCTGGAGGCCGCACCCCAACCCGGTGGACAAATCCGACTGACCGCTGTGAGCCAGCGCCGCCGCGAGATGTTGAGCATCATCGACTGGCGCATGGCACGTTGCGAAGAGCAGGGTGTGCAGTTCCATTTCAACACCTTGGCCGATGCTGACACCGTATTGGAGCTCAAGCCCGATGTGGTCATCATCGCCACCGGTGGCCTGCCGCACACCGACGTGCTCAGCGCGGGCAACGAACTGGTGGTGTCCAGCTGGGACATTCTGAGCGGCGATGTGAAGCCGAGACGCAATGTGCTGTTGTTTGACGATGCAGGTGACCACCCCGCTTTGCAAGCTGCTGAAGTAATTGCCAACAGCGGTGCGAAGCTGGAAATCATGACGCCCGACCGCAGCTTTGCACCGGAAGTGATGGCCATGAATCTGGTGCCTTATATGCGCAGCCTGCAAAAGCTTGACGTGACTTTCACGGTCACGTTCCGGCTGGAGTCAGTGCACCGCGAAGGCAACAGCTTGCGCGCCGTGGTGGGCAGCGACTACGGTGGTGTGATGAAGGAACGAATCGTTGACCAGGTCGTCGTCAACCACGGCACGCGCCCGTTGGATGAGCTGTACTTCGCGCTCAAAGAACAAAGCAGCAACAAGGGCGCGCTGGACTACACCGCGCTCATTGCCGGTAGGCCACAGGCCCAGGCAGCACAAGCGGCAACAGGCTTTACGCTGTACCGCATCGGTGATGCCGTGTCGGCACGCAATACCCATGCGGCAATTTATGACGCCTTGCGTCTGGTCAAGGATTTGTAGAGCGGTTTGGGTGTTCTTGGAAATCGGCGTGAACTTTTAACCGAATAAGCCCGAAGCATATTCCGGTGTCAGTACCAGAACCGGTGGGTTGATGGCGCTCGTGCGCGCCGCCGCGCGCGGCGCAAAGTAAAACGGTTTGAATGCGGGAGCGGGCTGTGGCGCATGGGTACGCAGCAGGGCTTCTAATGTTTTCTTCCAGGCACAGTCTGCCTCCCTGACCATCGCGCTAAGCGCCGATGCGCTGTGATCATCCAAAGCATGGTGCGTAAAAACGGCTTGAAATGCATAGCTCCCTTGTTGTGCTGGTGCCGCAAGTTCTGCGCTGAAGGATTCGAAGTTCAGCCGCTGCAAGCGTGCGGTGTGCACCGGGCCGCAGTGGTACAGCGGCTGGCAGACGTTGCGGATAAAGGAACGGTAGGTCCGGTTAAAGCATGCGCCGGTAATTTGCAGGCTGTAGTCTTGACCTAAGCCTTCCTCGCACAACACCTTGCAGGTCGCAGCCAGCAGGCTAAAGGCCGTCAATGCGATTTGAGCGCCTGCGCTTTGTCGTGCGGCGGGCGCATGGTTGTGGTGTGTGATTTGTCGGGCGAGATCTTTTGCCTTGCCATCTGCATAGCGGCAATGGGTTTGTATTAGCGCTGCCTCCATGCAATGCGCGTAGCACTTTCCCCACGCAATTGCAGTGGGTGAATCAAAGCGGGCATTGGCCGTGGCAGTAGCAAGTTCGCGCATGGTTCGGATCAAAATCGAAAAAGTATGGAACACCGTTGCATTGCAGTCGGTACGCCAGCGCATGCGGGCAATGCCTTAAAGTACCTAGCCAATGAAGTTCCAATTTCCATGAGACGTTTTGTGTGCAGCCTGGTGCTGTGCGTTATGCCCCTTTTGTGCCAGGCACAGCAGCAGGCTTTTACGGTGCGCATCGAAGCACCGGACGCGGTGCGTGCGTTGCTGGAGCGTCATATGGAGCTGCAGCAATACCGGGCAGTCCCTGACTTGAGCGATGCGGAGCTGGCGCGCCTGATCTTGCTGGCGCAATCCCAGGCCATCGACCTGCTGGCCACACTAGGCTATTTTTCGCCCGAAGTGGACATTCAGATCGAACCGCTGGCGAACCCCGCAGCGGTGCGCAGCGTGGCTGTGAAAGTGGTCACCGGGCCGGTTACTAAGGTCTCGGGTGTACACATCAACTTTGCCGGTGCCATTGCCAGCAACCTTGCCGTGGTCAACCAGCGGCAAACGGTTGAAGGCAGCTGGACACTGCCGGTGGGCATGCCGTTTACCCAGGCGCAGTGGGACAACGCCAAGCAGCAAGTGGTCAAGAAGATGACGGCCCAGCGTTTCCCTGCAGGACACATCAGTGACTCTAAGGCCGATATTGATCCCGATGCGCATTCGGCCGATTTGACTGTGGAACTCGATTCGTCGGCACTGTACAAACTCGGGCCTATAAAAGTGCAGGGGTCCAGCCGCTATGGCGATGAGCTGGTGATCCGGCTTGCGCGCCTGACACTGGGGGCGGACTATGTGCAATCGGAGTTGGTGGAGGCGCAGCAGCGGCTGACCGACAGCGGCTATTTTGATTCCGCCTACCTGACGCTGGATCTGGCCAGCGACCCCGAGGCCGCCACGGTCAACGCGCTGGTGCGTGAGGCCGCCATGCAAAAGCTGGTCTTTGGTGTCGGCGCCAGCACTGACACTGGAGCGCGCCTGAGCGTGGAGCACACCTACAACCAGGTGCCGGGTTTGGGCTGGCGCATGGTTAACAAACTCACCACCGATAGCGCTACCAGCAGCTTTAGCAGCGACTGGACTTCCAAACCCGACGATACGCAATGGCGCTGGGCTGTGTCGGGCCTGCTCACGACCCAGATAGTCGGTGATACCGATGTCACCGGACAACGCTACCGCGCAGGGCGCTTTGTTCTGGGTCAGCAGCTCGACCAAAGCTATTACATGCAGTACGACCGCGCGGACACACACTCCCGCGAAACAGATATCTCCAATGCCAACGAGGCGCTCAGTGCCAACTATGCGTTTACCCGACGCCAATTTGACAGCATGCCGTTTCCCGGCGAAGGATGGGCTGTGGGGGGCGAATTTGCGCTGGGCAGCACCATCGGCAACGGTGCCGAGCCCTTTGGCCGGGTGCTAATGCGCTGGCGCGACTACCAGCCATTGGGCAGCACCAATGACACTGCTTTTGCGCGGCAACGCGCCGGGCGTCTGGCGTTGCGCGCCGAGGCCGGCACGGTGGTGGTGAAAGACCCCAACGCCATCCCATTTACGCAGTTGTTTCTGGCGGGCGGGGATAACAGTGTGCGCGGCTACCAGTGGCAGGAAATCGGCGTTGTCAAAGACGGGCAGATCACCGCCGACGCCGGGCGGTATCTCGCCTCGGGCAGTGTGGAGTGGCAGCGCCCGATTGTGATCAATGGCGTAGTCTCGCAGTGGGAGAGCGATGTGTTCATTGATGGCGGTGCGGTAGCTAACGAGCCAGCCGCGCTGGACGTCAAGTTCGGTGTCGGTGCCGGTGCGCGCTGGAAAAGCCCCATCGGTCCGATTCAGTTTGACCTGGCCTATGGCATTGCCGTGCAAAAGTTTCGTGCCCACGTCAGTGTGGGGTTCGTGTTTTGATGCGCGCGCTGCGCTGGACCGCAATCACGCTGGCTGCGCTGCTGCTGGCGGCGGCGGCCACATTGGCGGGCCTGTGGACCTGGAGTGCCTCCGAAGGTTCTTTGACCACCGCCGCCGATTGGGCGCAGCGCTGGTTGCCGCGTGTGTTGACCGACGGTCAAACATTGGTACTGCAAGACGTGCAGGGCGTATTGCGCGAAGGCGGAACCATTGGCCACCTGCAGTGGCAGCACGGCGCACAAAAGGTGGAATTGCAAGGCCTGCAAATCGCGTGGGACTGGCGCGCCTTGCAAAGTGGCAGGCTCCATTTGCCGATGTTCAAAGCCCGCCTGCTGCGCTATGAAGACACCGGCGCCTCCGCACCGCTGGTGCAATTGCATCTGCCACTGCCGGTCGATGTGGTGGTTGATATTGCGACGGTGGAACTGCCCGGTCCGCCCCTTTTGGATTTGCAGGGCTTGCAGGGCCACTACGTGTATGACGGTACTACCCACAAGTGGGATGTGACGCATGTACAAATAGCGGCGGGCACCTACAGCGCAAAGGGTACGCTGCAGGCTGCGGCGCCCATGGCGATCAACACCCTGTTGCAAGGCGCCGTGCAGGTGGATGTGCCGGGCAGCCAATCGCGGGTCGACCTCCAAGCCACAGTCCAGGTAAAGGGCACGCTGTCGGCGCCAGATGGTGTGTTGGACATTGCCGCCGACTTGCAAAGTAGCAGTGGTGCGCAGGCAAAGCAAACGACACAGGCGAAGCAGCTTATGCAGGCCACGGCGCAGGCGCAAATCAAGCCCTGGCAGGCGCAACCGGTGGTCAGCGCGCAGGCCCAGTACCAGGGCCTGAACCTGGCAGCGCTGTGGCCGCAGGCGCCGATGACTGCGCTGACGGGCCGCATTCAGGTGTTACCGCAAGGCGAGGGCTGGCTGGCCAATGCCAAAACTACCAACGCGCAAAGCGGCCCGTGGGACACTGGCCGCGTGCCGGTGCAAAGTCTGGACGCTGCGGTGCTGTATCGCAGTGGGCAGTGGGTGGTTCAATCACTGCAGGCCACGCTGGCAGGCGGCACGCTGCAGGCGCAAGGCCAGTTTAGCGGCAAACCTGCGGTCTGGTCCCTGAAGGCCTCGCTGCAAGGGATTCACCCTGAGCAACTGGATACACGGCTGGCCGCTGATGTGCTGGGCGGTCAGGCCAGTGCGCAGCAAGCGGGCAAGGCCATTGAGTTTGCGCTGGCGCTCAAAGGCAATGGCGCAACGCGGGAAAATGGCATGGATGGCAATCAGAGCGCCGCCATGACTGCTGACACCCCGCTGCGCGCTCGCCTCAAGAGTCTGGATGCCAAGGGCGGCTGGACTGCTCCGCAGTTGCAGTTGGACGAATTGCTGGTGCAAGCGCAGAACGCTACCTTGCAAGGACAGGTTACGGTCAACACCACCACTTGGGAAAGCAAAGGGCGGTTGCAAGCCAATGTGCCCGGCGCGCAAGCCGTTCTCGACGGCACCTTGGGCATTACGCAGGGCGAAGGCTCGCTCAAAGTGAGCGCAAGCGATACCGATGCCTTGTTGCGTTGGCTGGCGCGCCTGCCGTTGCAAGGAGTTGCGCAGGCCAATGCCAGACGCGTGCAGGGTGGGCTGGATTTGGCTGCACACTGGAAGGGCGGCTGGCAAAAACAGGGTGCGGAGATGGCGGTGGACGCCACCTTGCAAAGCGAGCGGCTGCTGGTGGGCGGTACGGTAGCAGGCAACGCACCCTCGGCAAGCGCAGGAAGCGCTGATGCAGCCGCGGCGCTGCGCCTCAGCGGCCTGCGCGCCACAGCACTCGGTACCTTGCACGCGATGCAACTCACGCTACTAGGCCAGGCCGACACCGCCACGCAAACCCTGAATCTGCAATCGCAATGGCATGGCGGGTTGGTCAAGGGTAGTCCCGTCAATGAAGGGGAATGGGCCGCCAGCCTGGACACGCTGCAGCTTGCCCTGAAAGACGCGCAGCGCACTGGCATATGGAACGCCCAATTGGTACAAAGTGTCGCCCTGAAATTTGCGTCAGGCAAAGACGGCCGCGCGCTCGACATTGCGCCGGGCACTTTGCGCTTGACGGGTCCCTTGCCCGGCGCCGCGCAGATTGACTGGCAGGCTGCGCACTGGTCGCACAAAGCGCCGGGGGTGCCGCATTGGCAAACACAAGGCCGCATTACCGGGTTGCCGCTTCCCTGGTTTGAGTTGTTAGGGCAGACGCAGTTGGCAAACTTGGGGCTGCGTGGCGACTTGGTGTTCGGCGGCGCTTGGGATGCCACTATGGGCGAACATTTGCGCCTGCGGGCGGCGCTGGAGCGCACGGCAGGTGACTTGCAAATGCTGTCGCAGGACCAGACCAGTACGCTCTTGAACGCGGGTCTGCGCGATACCCGCGTGCTGCTGCAGATTGACGACGAAGCGGTCATCATGAAGCTGGGCTGGAACAGCGACGGCGCAGGTAATGCGTCTGCCGAGTTTCATACCCGTTTGCAAAACAATGGTGGCTGGTCGTGGCCAGCCGATGCACCGGTGAGCGCAACCATCCGCACCAGCCTGCCGCGCGTGGGTGTGTGGTCGCTGTTGGCGCCGCCGGGCTGGCGTATTCAGGGCACGCTGGATTCCAACATGGCACTGAGCGGCACACGCGCCAACCCCGACTGGAGCGGAACCATCGAGGCGCGCGACATGGCGATTCGCTCAGTGGTGGACGGCATCGACTTTAGCAAAGGTGTGCTGCGCGTCAAGCTCGATGGGCAGCGCATGGAGATCAGCGAATTCACGCTGCAAGGGGCGGGCGCTGCCGCGTCAGGCGACACCGGCGGAACACTTCAGGCAACGGGTCAGGTGCTGTGGCTCACACCTGCCGAATCGGCCACACCGGGGCGGTTGGCATCGCGTGTGCGGCTGGAGCTGGACGCAGTGGCGCAGCAGCTGCGCGTGAGCGCGCGGGCAGACCAGCGGCTGGTCGTCTCCGGCCGCCTGTCGGCCAAGCTGGACGAAGCGCGCTTGACCTTGCGGGGTGCGCTGGTGGCTGATCAGGCGGAGTTTGTTCTACCCGACGACACCGCACCGCAACTCGGTGTCGACGTGGTGGTGCGCCCCAGTGCAAACCGCAAGGCCGCGCGCAGCACCTCCGGTGCGACCGCGCCAGCCACGGACAAACCGCGCGCAGTCGCACTGGATGTGGATGTCACGTTGGATCCGGGCAAAAAATTTCACCTCAAAGGACAGGGCATTGATACGCGGCTGGAGGGCAAGCTCACCATGCGCACCGAGGGAAAAGCCTCAGGTGGCCCGCGTTTGACGGGCGAGCTGCGCACGGTGGGCGGGTCATACAAAGCCTATGGCCAGACACTGGATATTGAAACCGGCGTGTTGCGCTTCAATGGCCCATACGACAACCCCGCGCTCGACATTCTGGCCTTGCGCCCCAACCTGCAGCAAACGGTGGGCGTGCAAATCAGCGGTACTGCCAGGTTGCCTGTGGTGCGTCTGTATTCTGATCCTGATATGGCCGATGCCGAGAAGTTGTCCTGGCTGGTGCTGGGTCGTGCATCGTCCACCAGCGGCAGTGACTATGCGCTGTTGCAAAGCGCAGCAATGGCGCTCATGGCCGGCCGTGGCGAGGGGCCCACCAGCGGCCTGATCAAAGCCTTCGGGCTGGATGAGGTTTCTTTGGGCGAAGCCGCCACGACCAACCCCGATGGCAGCGCGGGCACAGCCGCCACCACGGTCAAAGTGGGTAAGCGGCTATCGCGGGATTTTTATGTCGCCTATGAACGCAGCATTGCTACCACGTTGGGAACCTTCTATGTGTTCTACGACCTGTCGCGGCGATTTACACTGCGGGCCGAGTCGGGCAGCACCAGTGCCATCGATTTAATTTTCACCACGCGTTTTGACTGACCCATTTCAATAAGGACCCGGGAGTAATTTTGGAAGCACTATTCGTATCCATCGGCGTTGTTGCCCTAGCTGAAATCGGCGACAAGACCCAATTGTTGGCGTTCATTCTGGCGGCGCGGTTTAAAAGGCCGGTGCCCATCATTCTGGGAATTTTGGGCGCCACCATCGTCAACCATGGACTGGCCGGCGCTTTAGGCGCATGGATTACGGCACACGTCACACCGGAGATCATGCGCTGGGTGCTTGGCGTCTCATTCATCGGCATGGCGATCTGGACCCTGATTCCCGACAAGATTGAGGAAGAAGAAACGCATGTCGCGCAGCGCTTCGGCGTGTTCGGCGCCACGCTGGTGACTTTTTTTCTGGCGGAGATGGGTGACAAAACCCAGATCGCCACCGTGGCCCTGGCCGCGCATTACGCCAACCCGGTGCTGGTGGTGGTGGGTACTACGCTGGGCATGCTGATTGCCGATGTGCCCGCAGTGTTTATCGGCGACAAGCTGGCCAACAAAATCCCAATGAAGCTGGTGCACACAATTGCCGCCGGCATCTTTGCTGCCTTGGGTGTGGCGACATTGTTAGGGGCGGGTTCCAGCTTCGGGTTCTAGCCCGGGGCGCTTAAAAACTTGGCGCGTGGTCGCAGCATAAATCCGGCCGTTCGCTGTTCCAGCATATGGGCGATCCAGCCGGCAGTTCTGGCGATGGTAAAAATTGCGCCGCCTGCGCCGGGAGGCAAGCGAAGCGCCAAGGCAATCGCCGCCACGCCCATTTCGACGCGGGGATACAAGTGCATTTCGTGCCGCGCACTGTCCAGAAAGACAAACAGTTTTTCAACCGAAGCGTTTTTTCGGGAATGCATACGCGCTACTTCCAGCAGGTAGTCTGCCCGCGGGTCTCCGCGCGGATAGAGTGGATGGTTGAAGCCCAAGGGGGTGCCACCCTGCTCCTGTATCAAGCGAGCCTTGTCTATCAGAGATTCGCCTCTCTTGACCTGCAGGAATGCGTCCACGCGGTCATACAGTCGCCCGATTTCGATGCCGCCATTGGTGGCCAGCGCAGCAGTGACGCAGCCATGCAGCAGCGCGCCGGAAGACGAGGCAACCCGCGCTGAGAACGTAGAGCTGGTGAGCTCATGGTCCGCCAGCAGGATGAGGATGGAATCGATGGCGTGAAGATTTTCCTTGCTGACCTTGAGCCCGAAATTGCGAACCAGACAGCCCGCTATGGATTCGCGATCCTGCATGGCATCAAACGCTTTTTTCGGGCCGATAAATCCGATGCATCCTGCCATCACCTGAATGAGCTGACGCGCCGCATCCAGCGGGGATGTGGATTGCATACGCCCGGCCGTCGTGCCCCGGCGCATTCCCAAGTGGGTCGTGAAGAGTGTGAAGATTTCAATCATATGCGCCTTGTGATCCAGCCGGGACAAATGCGTGGCTAATTCACAAATCTCCGAAGGTACAGGCAGCACCTGCCAATGGATTGCATCGTCAAACCACAGCCCTGTCCACAGCAGCTCTGCCACCGCCTCGTAGCCCGCTCCTGCGCGGGCCAGCGTTACCGCGTATTGCCCCCGATAGCGCGGGCCTTGGGCCGTAATTTCTGTGATGGCAGTGGGGATGATGGGTTCTCCCCAGCGCATGGCGCCGGCAGCGGCGACACCGTGTCCGCTTCGGGCGGTGGAGCGCGTTTTTACTTTCTCGATATCGCTTCGCGCATACAGGCTTTGCTTACCACCGCCGGGCTTGCGAACGCTGCGGATAAAGCCTCTGCTCACGTAGGTGTACAGCGTCGCGGGCTTGACGCCCAACATTTCCAGCGCCTCTTCCCGAGCCACATAAGGATCGTTTTCCGGTGCACTGGCTTCTTTGGGCAGCTTGTTTGACATGGTCGATCCAACAATCGAGATTGATCGACTTTAATCGATTGACTAGAGTCGGGACACCTTTGGACTTGCGCCAAAAAAACTTTGTAGGCTGACATGAAATATCTGAAGAACACCTGGTACGTTGCGGCCTGGGCCCATGAGGTCAGCGGAGATCAGCTATTAAGCAGGACGCTGCTGAATGTGGCCGTGGTGATCTTCCGGCGCTCGGATGGAAGTCCTGCGGTCGTTGCCGATTCATGCCCGCACCGGTTCGCCCCTCTGCATCTTGGCAGAATCGTGGGTGACAACATCGAGTGCGGTTATCACGGCCTGCAGTTTGACGGCGATGGCAACTGCGTGCACAACCCGCACGGCGCGGGTGTGATTCCCAAGGGCTGCAGCATAGCGGCGTTTCCGGCGGTCGAAAAGCATGGCGTGCTGTGGATCTGGCCGGGCGACAAGGAGCGGGCGGACCCGCAGCTAATTCCCGATTTTTCGTATCTGGTGGAGCCGGGCCGCAAGACCGTCTTTGGCAAGCGGCATATGAAAGCGCACTTTGAGTTGATCACCGATAACCTGATGGATGCTAGCCATACGCAATTCGTTCACAAAGACTTGCTGGGTTCCGACGCATTCGCCAGAAGCCGCCATGAAGTCATCCAGGAAGCAGAGGCTGTTCACAGCAACTACGTGTTTCCCGACAGTGAAATTCCAGAGGCCTACAAAGCCTATTTCGACGACCCGACCCTGCGTGTGGACTACAGCGTCAATTTCCGCTGGCTGGCCCCCGCACTGGTTCGTAACAGTGTCTCCCTCATACCTCTGGGCAAGACTGCTGCAGAAGGAATTCTGCGCACGGGTACCCACCTGATGACGCCCGAGACCGAACTCACCAGCCACTACTTTTTCTGCCACACGCGCAATTTCAAGCTGGACGACGAAGCGGTGGACGAGCGCATCCGCTGGTGGCAAAAAACGGGTCTGGCCGAACAAGACGGACCCATGATTGAAGCCGTGCAAAAGAATATGGGTATCGCCGATCTGGACTCCCTGAATCCGGTCCTTTTTTCGATTGACTCCGCCGCAGTGCGCGTTCGGCGTTTGCATGCAAAGATGATTGCCGACGAAGAGAAGGACTCCACAGCGCGTGTCATCCCGATTGCAGCGAAAGCGGATCACCCATGAGTACCCGACAACAATACAAGCCCTTCGACCTTGAAGGCCATGTCGTCATCGTTACCGGTGGCGCGGCGGGCATCGGGCGTGTGTACTGCGAGCGGCTGGCACAGGTCGGGGCCTTGGTGGTCGTGGCCGATCTGGATGCCAACGCCGCAGCTCATTGTGCGCAGGAAATTGTCGATGCTGGCGGTCATGCATTGGGGCTTGGCTGTGATGTTTCAAGCAGCCAGGCCGTCACCCGCATGGTGGCTGCGGCACATACTCGGTTTGGCCGGATCGATGGTTTGGTGAACAACGCGGCGTTGATGAGTACCTTGCCACGGGGACCGTGGAACGAGATCGACGAGTCCGACTGGGACCGCGTCATGCAGGTCAACACCAAAGGCCTGTACCTGTGCTGCAAAGAAGTCGTGCCCCACATGGTCCGTCAGGGACGGGGCAAGATTGTAAATATCTCCTCCAACCGGGTGTTCGATGGCACGCCCAACCGCCTGCACTATTCCACGTCAAAAGCCGGTGTCATCGGCTTTACCCGTTCGCTCGCGCGGGAGGTCGGGGGCGATCAAATTTGTGTGAATGCCATTACGCCGGGTTTTACGGCAAGCGATACCCAACTGGCCAGTTCCGATGTCGCGCACATCCGAAAAATGGAAGAGATCAACCAGCGCAAGGCAATCCCCCGTACGCAAACGCCCGAAGACCTGGTGGGCACGCTACTTTTCCTGTTGTCACCCGCCAGCGACTACATCAGCGGTCAGACCATCAATGTCGATGGCGGCTTTGTCATGCATTGAGCACACCCATGAATACCAATACGTCATCCCAAGCGATATTGCCTGCGCATCTGGATTGCTTTTACGGCGGCGCATGGCACAGCCCTCTGAGCGCCAAGCGCGTTGAGACACGCAGTCCCGGCACCGGGGAGCTTTTGGCGTCGGTTGCAGACGCCGATGCGGCGGATGTAGACGCCGCCGTAGCCGCTGCAAAAGCGGCTTTTTTATCTTGGCGAATAACTGCGCCTCGCGAGCGTGGAAATCTGCTGCGCTGCTGTGCACAGGTGCTGCGTGACAATGCCGACGATCTGGCGCGGCTGGACGCCGCAGACTGCGGCAATCCGGTGGCCGAGATGAAGCGCGACGTTCTGATTGCCGCCGATGGAATTGAGTATTTCGCGGGGCTGGCCGCTGAAACCAAAGGCGAAACGATTCCCGTAGGAAATGCGTTTCTGAATTACTCCACGCGCGAGCCTTTGGGCGTGGTCGCCCGCATCGTTGCCTACAACCATCCGCTTATGTTTGCAGCGGTCAAGATCGGCGCGCCACTGGCAGCGGGCAACGTAGTGATCGTCAAGCCGTCTGAGCAGGCACCGCTTTCCGCGCTTCGCATGGCAGAGCTTTTTGGAGACATTCTTCCGCCCGGTGTGCTGAGCGTGTTGCCCGGTGGCAGGGCGTGCGGGGAGGCGCTTACATGCCACCGTGATATCGCCAAGGTGACATTGATCGGCAGCGTGGCGACCGGGCAGGCCATTGCCAAAGCCGCGTCCGCCGGACTCAAGCCGCTCCTGCTGGAACTGGGTGGCAAAAACGCATTGGTGGTGTACCCCGATGCCGATCTGGACAAGGCGGCCGACGGCATTGTGCGCGGCATGAACTTCACCTGGGCGGGCCAAAGTTGTGGCTCTACCAGCCGGGTGTTCCTGCATGCGTCTATTCACGATCAGGTGCTGCAAGTCGTTGCCGAGCGCACAGCTAAAAGACACCGGCCGGGCCTGCCAACCGACTACGCCACCACCATGGGCCCTCTGGTGTCCAAGGCCCAGCAGGACAAGGTACTGAAGTACATCGCCATTGCCAAGTCGGAAGGTGCGCGCCTCGTGCTGGGCGGCAAGGTTCCGGCGGACCCAGCTCTTGCCAACGGCTACTTTGTCGAGCCGACGATCTTTGCCGATGTGCTTCCATCCATGCGCATTGCGCGCGAAGAAGTATTCGGCCCGGTGTTATCGGTGCTCAAGTGGTCCGATGAAGTACAGATGTTGCACGACGTGAACGATGTGGAATACGGACTCAGCGCCTCCATCTGGACGCGCGACCTGGTTACTGCGCACCGGGCAGCGCAATCGATAGAAGCTGGGTACATTTGGGTCAATAACTCCAGCCAGCATTTTCTGGGCGCACCATTTGGGGGCTATAAATTGTCGGGTCTTGGACGTGAAGAGTGCGTTGAGGAGCTGCTCTCTTTCACGAAGACAAAGAACATTAACGTCAAACTGGATTAAATAAATGAGTGATTTGAATCTGAGTATTGCGGTGGGCGACTATGACCACATCCGCGACTTGCTGAGCGGCGCGATCAAGGTTGAAGGCGTTAACCTGCGGGTGGTTAAGAAAGAACCCGTTGAAGAAATTTTTTATCGCTTTACGAAGTACCGCGAGTGGGACATTTCGGAACTTTCATTCGCCAAGTATGTATCGCTGGCTTCACAGCCGGATTGCGACTTGGTAGCCATTCCGGTATTTCCGTCCCGTGCATTTCGCCATTCTTCGATTTACATCCGCAGTGATAGCGCCATCAAGTCGCCTGCCGAACTGTCAGGCAAGCGCATCGGCATTCCCGAGTGGGCGCAAACCGCGTCCATCTACACGCGGGGGCTGCTGGCGCACGAGTACGGCGTTGCGCTCGATTCGGTGGACTGGTATCAGGCCGGTGTTAACGAGCCGGGGCGTCGAGAGAAGGTAGCGCTCAAGCTCCCGCAAGGCGTGCGCTACACGCCCAAGCCCGAGGGTAGTCTGTCGGGCATGTTGCTTGATGGTCAGCTTGATGCTGTGCTCTCGGCGCGCGCACCCGATGCATTCTTGCGCAACGATGGAAAAGTGAAGCGCATGTTTAATGACCCGAAACTGGCGGAACTGGTTTACTGGAAAAAGACCGGCATTTTTCCCATCATGCACGTCATCGCCATCAAGCGCGAAGTAGTGGAGCGTGACCCATGGGTCGCCATGAATTTGATGCAGGCATTTGAAGCGGCTAAGGAGCGCAGCCTGGAGCGCATGTTGGATATCACGGCTTCACATATGCCATTGCCCTGGATATCCAGCTACGCCGAGCAGGCCCGCGACATTATGGGTGATGACTTCTGGCCCTATGGCGTGGAAGCCAACCGGGTAACCTTGAACGCGTTTCTAAGCTTTGCCTGGGAACAGGGCGTGTGCCATCGCAATCTGAGCCCTGAAGACATTTTTGTGGAATCCACGCTGAGCAGCGTACGTGTTTGAGCCGGGGCTTATTTTTTATAAAAAAGGAGATGACATGATTTTTCGTTCTCATGCCAAACAGCTAACGACAGTTTCCACGATGGCCGTCGCATCCGCGCTCTTTGCGTTCGCCGGTTCGTGCGCCGCCGCTGATGCGTTTCCCAGCAAGCCCGTGCGCATCGTTGTGCCTTACGCCACTGGCGGCGCCTCTGATGCATTGGCACGTTTGCTGGCGGCGGCACTTCAAACAGCGTGGGGGCAAGGCGTGGTGGTTGACAACAAGGCAGGCGCTTCGGGAAATATCGGATCGCTCGATGTAGTGCGCGCACCGGCTGACGGCTATACCTTGCTGATGCAAAACAGCACCATGGTGATCAACCAGGCGGTGACCGCCAAGCGCAGCTATGAGCCACTGACGGATCTGACGCCCATCATGCTGTTGGGCCTGACGCCCACCGCTCTGGTGGCCAACGTAGGTGCCAATGTGGGCAATGTGAAGGAACTCATTGCTGCGGGCAAAAGCAACGCCAAAGGCCTCAACTACGGATCGTGCGGCATCGGTACGCCGCAGCATTTCACGATGGAATTAGTCAAACAAAAGACGGCGTTGGAAGCCGAGCACGTCAGCTACAAGGGGTGCTCACCGGCGCTTGCAGACGTGGTGGCCGGGCAAATCCAGTATGCGGCGCTGAGCGCCAATATGGTGGTGCCCTATGTGAAGGCGGGAAAGCTGCGGGTCATAGGCCTCTCCACCTCTTCGCGTTACAGCCAGTTGCCGGACGTCCCCACTTTTGAGGAGCAAGGTCTCAAGCCTTTCGACTTCAGCGTCTGGTATGCGCTCATGGGCCCGGCAAAAATGCCGCCGGACGTCGTTGCTAAGATCCGTGCAGACGTAGAAAAAATCATGGCCGATCCCGCCATTCGCAAGCGGATATCCGAGGCAGGCATTGAAGAGAATAAAGGCGGACCGGAAGATCTGGTGAAAGTCATCACGGTCGACCAGCTGCGATACCAACAGGTGGCCAAAGCCGCTGGTATCAAGCCGGAATAATCTCCGCATTAAGTGCATCGGCAAAGTGCCTTGCTCAAATGAGCGGAGCTTTTTTCTACAGCGGACAATGGGCAGATGGATATCTCACAATTGCCCGAAAAAATAAGCAGCCCGGCGGCCTGGGCTGGTACGGATTTGGCGAACGACGAAAGCGCCTGGCTGTACCGGCTCACATCGGATGATGTCGCTGATCTGGAGAATGCAGCGCGGCACTACCTCGCCTTGGGCCGCGATGTGGGCGAGATCAGCGCGGCGGATTTCCCCTTGTCATCCTTTGCCCGGCATTTAGAAGAACTCCAACAAAAGCTGTTGCACGGCAATGGCATTGAGGTCCTACGCGGATTGCCAATTGCGGGCTATAGCCAGGAATTTGCTGCCACTGTGTTCTGTGGCATTGGTGCCCATCTTGGCAGTGCGCGTTCCCAAAATGCGGCGGGCCACATTCTCGGGCATGTGCGCGACCTGGGCCTATCCTCCCAAGACCCCAACACCCGGATTTACCAGACCGCCGAGCGGCAAACCTTTCACACCGACAGCGCGGATGTGGTTGGCTTGTTGTGCATCCGTGAGGCCAAAGAAGGCGGGCGCTCTTTGCTAGTGAGCGCCGAAACCATCTACAACCGCATGCGCGAACTACGCCCTGACTTGCTGGAGAAATTGTTTGACCCGATTGCAACCGACCGGCGGGGCGAAGTCCCGCAAGATGCCCTGCCCTGGATGACGATACCGCCGCTGAGCTGGCACGAGGGCCGCCTGACGGTGTTCTACCAACGCCAATACATCGACAGCGCGCAACGATTCGAAGAGGCCATGCGCCTGACGCCTGCACATGCAGCGGCGCTGGATATGTTCGATGCATTGGCCAATGATCCGGAACTGCATTTGGCGATGCAGTTGCAGCCCGGTGATATGCAGTTTGTCTACAACCACTCGCAGTTGCATGACCGCACCGGCTTTATTGATTGGGACGAACCGGGCCGCAAGCGGCATCTGCTCAGGCTGTGGCTGTCCATTGGCGGGGACCGGCCCTTACCCGAGTGTTTCAAGCAGCGTTATGGCTCCATTGAAATCGGCCATCGTGGCGGCATCATCACTAAAGAAACCCGGCTGCACGCCCCCTTGGAGTAAAGGCACACGCCCTGCGCATACCTTGCCGCAGTCCGCCATCACCACGCGCTTTGTAACCTTCAATCCGGCGCAAATGCATTGGCGTTGACGTGCCCAGGTAAGTCAAATCCCAGCTCTTGGCTGTGGTCGTCAGAATGCGCAGGACAACGGTTTGTTGGTCCTGGGGTGTTTCAATCGATGCCTTCATATGCGACACCTGTTCAGTACATGGGTACCGGTAATGCAAGCTGAACCAGAGTGACGACCAGCGCCACCAGTGCAATGGCAGCGGCCAGTGATACGGCCAGCTCGCGCGGGCTGATCGGGTCCAGGTCGTTAAAAGCATCGTTGTGCAGCTTTTGCATTGCTTCATCCCCTCGTTATTGAATGAGGTAATTTTTGGACAGGTTTAGTGTTGTGACAACGAATGAATACACAGTTAGAAACTACCAAAACACGTATGCTCGAAAACCGCTTGAGGGCATTGCAAGCCACAGTGCATGTACATGATCCGGTTGTAACGATATGCAAAAAAGTTAATTTGCTTTGGACTAGAGTCACAGCATGACCCAACAACGAACGATCCAAAGCATGTCTATTCCACGTCGAACCTTTCTTCAGGGCTGCGCTGCCGCCCTTGCTTCGAACATCGGGTCCACCGCATCTGCCGCGAATGCGGCATGGCCCACCAAGCCGATAAAAATTGTGGTTCCGGTGCCCGCAGGTGGCAGCCTGGATATTCTTGCCAGAACCGTGGCCAAGGGGCTCACGGCTGCCTTGAATCAATCGATCATTGTGGAAAACATGGCGGGCGGCGGCAGCAATATTGCCTTCGGCTATGTGTCCAAAGCCGCGCCCGATGGCTACACGCTGCTGCTGGGATGGGACAGTCTGGTGATCAACCCCGGGCTATATTCCTCGATCCCGTACAAGCTGGACCAGTTCGCGCCCATCTCGTTGGCTATCACGGCACCGCAGGTGCTGCTGGTCGGCCCCAAGTTGCCGGTCAAAAATCTGAAGACCTATATGGAGCTGGCCCGCAAAGATCCGGACACGATCAGCCTTGCCAACGCGGGCAACGGCAGTCCAGGCCATTTGGCCGGGGCGCTTCTGCAGTCACGGGCCGATATCAAGCTCATAAATGTGCCCTACAAGGGCGGCGCACCCGCAGTGGCGGACCTGGTGGCGGGCCATGTTGACTCGCTGATGGTGACCCTGCCTGCGGCGATTCAGCACATTCGCGCCGGGCGCGTGACAGCGCTGGGAATCAGCTCCGCCAAGCATTCAAGCGGCGCGCCGGAAATCCTGCCGATTGCCGATGCCGGATTGCCGGGCTTTGACCTCAATTCGTGGCAGGGATTTCTGGCGCCCGCGGGTACGCCCACTGAGATCATCAACCTGCTGAACAAAGAGATGGTGTCGATCCTCAAGGACCCCGAAGTCCGAAGTCAACTCATTGCCGAAGGTTTTGAAGTGGTGGCCAGTTCACCCAAGGCGCTGGCGGACTTCATCGCCGGATCAACGCCTCAGTGGGCCAGGATCATCAAGGACTCCGGCGCGAAAGTTGACTAGCGCATGAAGGTGCAATGTGTCTCAACGTAATTCAATTAATTTCTATTTCAGCTTTGTATCGCTCTACACCTACATCGGGTACGAGGTCTTTCAATCGCTGGTGAAACGGCACGACCTGGAGGTCCATTACAAGCCGATTGACTTGCATGCAATCTTTTCGGCTAGCGGCGGACTGCCTGTTTCCAAGAGACCGCCGCAGCGGCAGGCCTACCGCCTGGTGGAGATGCAGCGCTGGGCTTTAGCCCGAAATATTCCGCTGGTGCTTAAACCCAAACACCATCCCTCCAACCCTGAGATCGGCCACCGCATGTTGTTGGCGGCCATTGCTAACCAGCAGGATGTCCGCGCGTTTGTCGGCAACGCCTTGAAGGTGCTGTGGGTCGACGATTTGAATATCGAAGACGCTGCGGTCATGATCGCCGTGGCCGACAAATCGGGACTGGACGGCAATGCGCTTTACACGCAGAGCCAGGACAGCGCGATTCAAAGTGAGGTGGATGCGCTGACGCAGGAAGGGGTGCAACGCCAGGTGTTTGGTACGCCTTTCTTTTTATACAAGAACGAGCCGTTTTGGGGGCAGGACCGTCTGGACATGCTGGAAGATCTGATCGTTTCCAACCGAGCGCCGATTGCGTTGCCTTGAGGTCCGAGGCTTTCAGGCTGTCCGGGTCGCACGCCTGAAAAATCATCCTTACGGGGGACTAGACAGCACATCTCTTATTACAAAATAATGCAAGCGCAACCTGAGCGTGGTGGCAGTGGTTGCGAAATGACCAACGACAAAATCAGAGGAGAGGTGAAATATGACTGGTTTACCACTTAAAACGTTCCGGTTCGACCCGGACACCTGTATTCCCCAGGCGCAGCCTAAATTCAAGGGCGCAGTTACCCTGGAGTCTTCTGCGCTGGATGTGATGACCGATCTGGCAGTCATCAAAGCCGAGACTATCGGCCCGCAGATCACCCTGCCCGAAGCGGAAAAGGTCATGATCAACAGGGGCGTGCGAGCGCTGTTTGTGACATCGAACTTCCCTTGCATTGACGGTCTGATTACTGCCGCCGATATCCTCGGCGAAAAGCCTTTGAAGCTGGTCACGGACCAAAATATCAAATTCCAGAGTCTGGCAGTGGCGGATGTCATGACCGACCTTTCCGGCCTCGATGTGGTGGATTACGACGAAGTGAAAAACGCTACGGTGTCCAGCCTGGTTACTACTTTTGCGAAACTGAAGTGCACCCATATTCTGGTGGTGCAAGCGGCCAAGATTCAGGGCCCGGCCCGCATCCGGGGCGTGATCTCCCAAAGCCAGTTGGAGCGGCAACTGTCCAGCCACGCGTCAGGCTGGTAAGGTCGTTAAGGCGTCGATTCCGGCGCTTGGCTTGGCAGCGCACAGAACGTAGCGCTCAAGCGCGCCATGATGACCGGAACTGCAACACTTTTCGCACCCCCGGTGTGAGGCTGCAGTGCCGGAAGGCCTTCATGAAAATCTCTGTTTTGCGTATGTCGCTTCTTGCGACCGGTGTTCTGTTGGCGGGCCAGGGCGCGCAGGCGGCTACCGCGTCGGGTCCTATGACGGTGACGGCCACCGTGCTCGCCTCGTGCGTAGTCGGCGCATCGGCATTGGCCTTTCCCAGCGCAACCAGTGCAGCCATCTCGGCGGGCAATGTGGATGCCGTGGGCAATGTGACCGTCAACTGCACCTCGGGCTCGGGCTACACCGTGTCGCTGGACGCGGGTAGCGGCACCGGCGGCACGCTGGCCAGCCGCAAAATGGGCGCGGGTGGCAACCAGTGGCTGGCCTACTCGATCTACACCACTGCCAACCACACCACCATCTGGGGTGACGGCACTTCCGGCTCAGGCACCATCGGCGGCACCGGCAACGGCCTGAACCAATCCATCTTTGCCTATGGCCGCATCTTTGGCGGGCAGATTGCCACCGCCGCCAATTACGCCGATATCGTGAATGTCACCGTCCGGTATTAGCCGGCGGCGCACCTTTTTCAGATACTTCCTGGCGGTTTGGCTTGGCGTGTCTGCCTGCAGCGCGCTTGCCGGTTCGATTGAAATCTCACCGGTGATGGCAGAACTCTCCGCGCGTGCGCGGGTCGCCGTGCTCACGGTGCGCAATGCCGGTGAGGACGAGACGGTGATGCAAGTCTCACTGATCCGCTGGCCATCGTCCGACGCCATGTATGCCTTTGAGCCGTCGACGGAGTTGCTGGTTACTCCAAGTACCTTCCGTTTGCAGGGCGGTGCCCAGCAGATTGTGCGTGTGGGGCTGCGCGGTGATGTGCCGTCGCAGACCGAAGCGGCGTACCGTCTGATTATTGAGGAGGTGCCGATCCTGCAGGAGCAGGACACCACACGCATGCGCCTGGTGGTGCGGCATGATCTGCCGGTGTTTGTCGCACCGGCTGCCGCCGTCAAACACCAGCTTGATATGGTGATTGACTGCGCACCCGAAGGGGCTGGCCTGCACCTGCGTAACCTCGGCAACACCCACCTCAAAGTGCTGCGCATGGCGCTCAAAGAGCCGTCTGGCGATGCCGTGCAGGGCGATTGGAAAACCTTTGAATACCTGCTGCCGCGCGGTGAAACATGGTGGCTGTTGGCCAAGGTTGCGCCGCAGGCCAAGGCAAGGGCCTACACCGCCACGGCCTACACCGAGCAGGGTGCCTTCCCGATGGATGTGCAGAATCAATGCCAGTAAAACCCATGCCATCACCACCGCTCTGTGTGCGCTGTGGATGGTGGGAGCACTGTGGCTGCAGCCCGCCGCGGCGCAAAGCCCGTTGCACACCGACATTCTGGGGGTGGTCCTCAACGGGGCAACGATCAGCAGCGGCGAGACGTTTTTAGAAGACGAACAGGCGCATCTGCTGGCCAGTGCTGCGTTTTTGCAGCGCTGGAATTTGCGTACCGGTAGCGAAGTGCCGCGCCTTTACGAAGGCGTTGCTTACTTTGATTTGCAGACCATTGCCGGATTGCAAACGCAGCGGGATACCGCGCGTTCCGAGCTGACGCTGCAGGCGCAAAGCGGCGCCTTCAATCTAAGTGCGCGCAACGCCAACGCCTTGCAGACCAGCACTGCGCTGCCCTATGCGCCGGGCGGCTTTGTGAACTACGACGTCGCGCTCACCCAAACCCCGCAGGGCGACAGCCATGATGCGCTGCTGGGATTGGGCTTGTTTGCCGGAAACGGTTTGGTGACCAACACCGTCGCCCTGCGTGACGCCGGCAGCGCGCGGCTGATGAGCACCTACCAAAGCGACAACCCGCAGACCCTGAAGACGTTGCGCGTCGGCGATGCGGTCAACACTACGGGCGCCTGGGGCTTGGGCGTGCTGTTTGGCGGTGTGCAGTACGGCACCAACTTTGCGGTGCGGCCCGACTTCATCGCGCAGGCCATGCCCGGCGTGACCGGCGACGCGTTGCTGCCGTCGACGGTGGATGTGTACGTCAACAACGTGTTGCGCACACGCCAGAACGTGGATGCCGGGCCATTTGCGATTCAGAACCTGCCGCTGGTCAACGGACAGGGCGACTTGCAGGTGGTGGTGCGCGACGTTCTGGGGCGCGAGCACCTGATTACCCAGCCCTTTATGGCAAGCCCTTCCCTGTTGCGCGAAGGGCTGGTGCAAGACGCCTATGAGGCAGGTGCACTGCGGCGCAACTATGGCTTGCAAAGCGATGACTATGGCGACCCGTTTGCCAGCATCACGCTGCGCCGGGGCATGCAAAGCCTCTGGACCGCTGAGCTTCGGGCCGAGGCGCAGCGCGATGCGACTACCGTAGGCATTAGCAATGCCATTGCGTTGCCGCAACTCAGCAGTGTGATCGAGGGCACGGTTGCGGTTAGCGGTGGCGCGCAAAGCGGCAGCCTTTTGGGTGCCTTGTACAGCTATACGGGCAGCACGTTGGCAATCAATGCACGTGCTGCGTTGACTTCGCCCGGCTTTCGCCAGTTGGGGTCGGACCTGATCAATCTGCCCGGCCAGCTTGCCAGTGTGCAGGCGGCCATGCCGCTCGGCCCGGGCACGGTGATTGCCAATTACCTGCAACGCCAGAACCAGAACGACGCGCCACTGCGCATACTCAACCTGAGTTACTCGCAACGGGTAAACAACAATGTGTTTGCCAATCTGTCGGTCCTGACCAACAACGCGCAGGTCGGCGCTACGGTGCAGGCAGGCATCACCGTGATGCTGGACAGCAAGCATTTTTCCAATGCCAGCGTGAACCACTCGGCACAAGGGGACACGGTGTACGCAGACTTCGCGCAGGGCGCCGACAGCGCTGAGGGCACGGGCTACCGGCTCGCTACGACGCAGGGTTCGGGCGGCGCCATGCAGTCGGCGGACTTCACCAGCAACCATGCAAGCCTCAGTTGGGGGGCGCAGGCACAGCAGCAAGGTGGTGCCACCAGCACGCGGCTGTGGGCAACGGGCGGTGCTGCAACACTGGGCAATGGTGTGTACTGGACGCGCGGCATTGACCAGAGCTTTGCCATCGTGCAGGTCGGGCAAGCTGCCGGTGTGCCGGTGTATCTGGAGAGCCAGTTGGTTGCCCGCACCCGAGCGGATGGCACCGCGCTAGTCAACAACCTGCGGGCCTATCAGGACAACCGCGTAAGCGTCGATCCATTGGCCGTGCCGCTGTCCAGCAGCATGGGTGCGATGAACCAGACGGTGCAACCGCGCTGGCTGGGTGGCGTGGCGCTCGACTTTGACGTGCACCCGGTAATCGGCATGACACTGGTGGTGCGGCAGGCCGACGGCACGCTTTTGCCGCCCTGGACATCCGTGGAGTTGGAAGGCATTCCCCAGAGATTTGTGACAGGTCGGCGCGGTGAGGTGTACGTGGAGTTTCCACAAACGGGCACGTACCGGTTAACTGCCAGTCCGGCGGGTGGAACGGTGTGCAGCCTGGAGGTGCAGGCCACGTCAGGCACCGCTTCAATAACGCAAGCGCACTGTCAATAGCGGACGGTGACGATCTGCGTAACGACGTTCGTGATGGGCTGCGTGACCTGGGTGCGGAATACCGTGAACGGATAGCCCGGTGGACAACTAACCACCGCATTTGTCGAGTCAATGACCGAGGAACATATCGGCAGCACGCGCACAGAAACCACGAGGGTTCCCTGTGCCTGCCCTGTCTGTGCGGGTGCAGAAAGTGTCAGCGCAGGAAGCGCACTTAGAAGTGCTGCATACAGGCGCAAGGGCCGAGGGGTAAATTGGGGTGGGGTGCGGTTGGGGGTCACATGCCACTGTACGGCGCCCTCCGCATTGCAAAGCCGCCGAAGTAGGCATGGATTGTTGCGCTTTATTGGCGCTTGGGCAAAAAAAACCCGGCTCGGCCGGGTGAACCCTTTCGGGACCGCGCCGGGAGGTTGAATTAGCGCGGTGGGTGAGGTGGTACCCGTATGCAGTGTCTGCGTTGCCGGGGTGCGCGTCCGTGCGGCAGCGTACCCACCGCAGCACTCAGGAGCCGAAAGTCACGGCACCGGCGTCCAGCGCGGCCACGGCGTGGTCTTCCGCGAGGTTGGCATGGATACGCGCTGCGGCGTGATCGCCCACGTCGTGCAGGCGCGCCGCTTCATGGTAGTGATGGCTTGCCAGATCGTGCACTTTGGCAGCTTTGCGAAAGCTCTCCTGCAGCGAGGGTGTGGTCGTAATGGGTGTGGGGGTTTGGGGTTGGGTAGTCATGGGCGCACTTTGGGCGTGTGGATCGGGCCTGTCCGTTGCGCGGCGTACATACTTTGTGCACTCCTCGTTTGCACAATGGCCCATGCTTATTTTTACGATCGAACAAAGCCCGGCCACCTACTTTGCGGACTTCTCGGTGTACGGCGTTGGCATTGCCGCGCTGGCCGCGGTGATCGGTCTTTATGCGCCGCAGGATTTGCAAACCACTTTGATGCTGTGGGTGCTTGGCGGGTTGGCCTTTTGGACGCTGATTGAATACGGCGTGCACCGGTTCGTATTGCACCGCATACCACCCTTTGCCGCCATGCATGAGCTGCACCACCGTAACCCGCGGGCATATATCGGAACGCCCACCATCGTGACGATGCTGCTGTTTACCGTAATGGTGTTTTTACCGGCGCTATGGGCCGCTGGCGTGTGGGTGGCCTGCGCGCTTACGCTGGGTGTGTTGCTGGGCTATATGGCCTATTCGGTGATGCACCATGCCGCTCACCACTGGCGCAGCTCGGGCGCCTGGCTTAAACGCCGCAAGCAAGTGCATGGCTTGCACCACCAGTTCGGTCCACCGGGGTTTTACGGTGTGACCACCAGTTTTTGGGATCATGTGTTTCGCACTACCCGCGCTACCCAGGCTCCCCGATCCGGCCGCACGGCGCAGTTGTTTAAGCTGAAGTAACGCCCGGCTCGCTGTCACGCCGCTTTGAGCAACCACTGAAAGGCCACGTTGGCAAATGGCGTGCGGGGTGTTAGCCGGGTGCGCATAAGCCAGAAGCGGGGTCGCGATACGGTGGGAACTTGCGCCAGCATGCGAACGCGTTTCTCAGCGATGGCTTGCGCGGCCACGGCGTGCGACATAAAACTGATGCCCTGCTCACGGATGGTGGCCTCCAGCAACAAGCGGCTGTCGTCCAGTGTGGCACCGCGCGTGATACGGACTTTTTTCAAGGCCGCAGCCGACAGCCTGTCGCCCCACAGCGGTTCGTTTTCCAGCATCAACAAGGGGGCACCCTCTAATACCTTGGGGTAGGGTGTCTGTCCGATTTTCTCGGCAGTTTGCACACCGCACAACGCAACCGAATAGTCTTCCAGCAGCGGCGCGCATTCCACATCGGCCGTATGAATGGGGCGCCGCGAGATCACCAGGTCCACATCAATACGGTCAATCTCGCGCACCGGCCGCTCCGTGATAAACCAGATCTCAATGCCCGGGTGTGCGCGCCGCATGGCGTCCACGCGCGGCATCAGCCAGCCCTGTGCAAAGTCGGCAGGGCAGGCGATCAGCAGCGACTCCTTGTTTTTATAAGGCTCAATGCTGTCCAGTCCGGCGTACAGACGCGCCAGTGTTTCGCGTACGGTCTCGTGCAGCAACTCGCCGGCGGCGGTCAGCCCCACGCCCTTGCCGTTGCGGAAAAACAGGCTTTGACCCACCGATTCTTCCAGCTTGAGCAACTGCTGGCTGACGGCGGATTGGGTCAGCGACAACTCTTCCGCCGCCTTGGAGAAACTCCCCAGGCGCGCGGCTGCATCAAAGGCGAGCAGGCTCTTGAATGGTGGCAGTGCATTGGACATATGGAGGACCGTGGTATTAATTTATTTAATTTCTAACCCAGCATAGCTAATTGCTCGGGGGCCGTAAATACCAGACCATTAGGGCAACACAAGGAACGCGATGAACAGCACACAGCACACAGGCGACAGCGCCATAACCCGCAGCAACAAACGCGGCTACGAAAAAGAAAACACCTTTGGCGGCGTGCTGTCATTCATGCGCCGCCAGTACACCAAGAATCTTGAGGGCG
>CANBYM010000032.1 GCA_947373605.1 Comamonadaceae bacterium | reverse complement strand
TACACCCCACTCCAAACCCCATCCAGAGCCTCTTTTTGAAGCTGCCAGAAGGCTCGGTGTCTTGCCGCAACAGTGCATTTATGTTGGCGATGACGAGCGAGATATTATCGCAGGGGTCGCGGCAGGTATGCCAACAGTAGTTGCCTGCTATGGTTATTTGGGCAACAAGATTGAAACCACTGCTTGGGGCGCCGACGTACACATTCAAACGCCATTGGAACTGTTGAATCACCTTTCGACAAGCCCGACTTGATACGCCTGAAGCGGCGTCTTGCGGGACGCCGGCAGCTATCGCCGCAGCTCTGCAGCCCGACTATCCAGCGGTGCGAGGAATGAGTTGTCTTCCCAATGGGAGGGTATCGATACCCCGACTGAGGCGTCACCGCCAGATTCGACGCCGCCAGTCGTCGAGGACTTTTGACTACGTTGTTTAGAAACGGCCGCGTGCAAATTCACGGCAACGTCTTTTAGTTTTTCCTGGAGTGCCGACGCTGCCAAACTATGGCCGTCCTTATCGCCTAAAAAGGCCGAACGGATTTGGCTCAGATGCGGCAGATTTTCCGGATCAATGACCCAATACTGGACACCGCATTGCGATAGAAGAGAGTGCTTCAAGGTTTGGTTACCCAAGGTGAGACCTTTGCGGTCGGCCACATCGAGACAGCCGATGACATGGCCATTCAGATCGCAAAGCGTGAATGCGCAGTAAACGCCATTGAGTAACTTGAACCAGTGTTCTGCATCCCGCAATTCGGCTGGAGCGGTGAATCGGGTGACTGGAATTTTCACCATGATTTGCTGATCGAACATGACCTTGGTAAGCCAAAGCCACACTCTGCGTTCGCTACTATTAACGAGCGGGCGTAGGGCAAGAGGCCACTGCGCTGGAATGCGATGTGTGACCTGCCTGGCTTTCGCAGGGCCGGCAAGCCAACGCCAACACAATGCGCCAAACAAGATGCCGGCAACAAATACCGCAAGGGCGGCAATAGGTGATAAGTGCATGGTCCCTCCGTTCGAGATTGGCCATCTAGCGCGACCTCCCAATGCGACACAGTTTAGCGAGAAGCGCAAAAGGGTGCAGAAACGCAGCGCTGCGATACTTGGCATATGCAATTACAGGAAATACTTTATTCGCAAGGATTTGGAACCCGCCGGGTTTGTGCCGGGCTGATTCAACAGGGACAGGTCCAAGTCTTATCATCCAAAGTTTCGGCGGAATTTCAGCTTTGTACGCACGCTGCACAAGAGTTCCCCACGGAAGGTCTTCTATTTGCAGTGATGGGCACCGCATGGCCGTACCAGGCCCATGCTTACGTTTTATTGAACAAACCTCAAGCAACTGAGTGTTCCCAAAAACCGTCGACTTACCCCAGCATTTACACGCTTTTGCCTTCGCCGTTAAGAATGCGGCCACAAAAAGGCGCCGTACAGGGCGTGCAAGCGGTGGGGCGCCTGGATCAGGATACAACAGGCATGCTGTTGCTAACGGATGACGGCAAATTTATTCACCGCATGAGCTCGCCCCGGCACCACGTTCCCAAGATCTATGAGGTGACGGTAAAACATCCTCTGGACGAACGGCAAATTCAGAAATTGCTGGACGGAGTTGTGCTGGACGATGACCCCAAGCCGGTCGCTGCCGCGGCCTGTGAGGCGGTCACGCAGTTCCATTTGAGATTGACTTTGACACAGGGCAAATACCACCAGGTAAAGCGCATGGTGGCCGCGGTGAGTAATCGGGTAGAGGCATTGCATCGCTCTCAAATTGGTGGCTTGCGAATGCCGATTGACTTGGAGCCCGGCCAATGGTGTTGGCTCAGTGAACTTGACTTGTTAAAAATCAATCAGCATGGTGTTTCTGTGCCTTAGCGCAATTACGAGGGCGCAGGCGCACCGCCTCTGGCGCAAACAAACGGCTCTCGCGTATGCTTCAATCATGTCCCTGCTTTTTGATTCCTTTTGGCGCGCCGCTGCCTACTGCCTGCGTCCCCGCGTCATTGTGTTGTCGCTCCTGCCTCTCGTCCTGATGATGGGACTTTCGGTCGGTTTGGGTTATTTGTTTTGGGATGCTGCGTTAGACCAGGTACGAAGTTGGCTCGATGCTTTTGCATTTTCCGGAACGTTGTGGAACTGGCTGGACAACTTGGGCGCTGGTGGCCTCAAGACAGCGCTTGCACCATTACTCATTATTTTTGCCATCACGCCTTTGATCGTGGTGGTTTCGCTGCTGGTGGTGGCGGTATTCATGACGCCGGCGCTGGTAAGTCTGGTGGCTCAAAGCCGATTCAAAAATTTAAAAAAAATGCGAGGCGCGTCATTCGTGAGCAGCGTGTTGTGGTCATTGGGTTCCACGCTTGCTGCTTTAGTGGCCTTGATTATTTCTGTGCCCCTGTGGGCAATTCCTCCGCTGATTTTGGTGCTGCCGCCGCTTATCTGGGGCTGGCTAACCTACCGCGTGATGGCCTTTGACGCATTGGCAGAACACGCCACCGACGCAGAGCGCAGAACCTTGTTTCGCAAATACCGCGTCACACTGTTGGGAATGGGCGTGCTCACGGGCTACATTGGCGCGGCACCCAGCCTGGTGTGGGCTTCGGGTGCATTGTTTGCGGCAGCGTTCGTCATACTGGTGCCAGTGGCAATCTGGATTTACACCCTGGTGTTCGCGTTCTCCTCACTTTGGTATGCACACTTTTGCCTGGCGGCATTGCAAGATTTGCGGCATGCC
The DNA here is from genome assembly GCA_947373605.1 of Comamonadaceae bacterium. GTDB lineage: Bacteria > Pseudomonadota > Gammaproteobacteria > Burkholderiales > Burkholderiaceae_C > Allorhodoferax. The sequence continues at coordinate 27,593 of CANBYM010000032.1, read as the reverse complement.
ACTGCGATTGCACATGGACAATCGGGTAGCGCGGGCCCGGTAGACATCATTACTTTGGAGCCCCAATGAATTTTGGATTGATCATCATCGGCGACGAAATATTGTCCGGCAAACGCGCCGACAAGCACCTCACCAAAGCCATTGAATTGCTAGGCGCGCGCGGTCTGCAAGTTGCCTATGGTGACTATGTAGGCGATTCACCCCAACGCATCACCGATACGCTCCAGCGTGCATTTTTGAGTACAGACACCGTGTTTTCCTTTGGCGGTATCGGAGCCACTCCGGATGACCATACCCGCCAATGCGCGGCTGCTGCCTTGGGTTGCGGTTTGCAGTTGCACCCTCAAGCTGAGCTTTTGATCCGCGAGCGTATGCGAGATATTGCCAAAGTGCAGGGTGTGCCCTATGAGCCCGATCGGGCCGACAACATTCATCGGCTCAATATGGGCGTGTTTCCAGTGGGTGCGCAAATAATTCCGAACCCCTACAACAAGATTCCCGGATTCAGTTGTACGGGATCCAGTGGTGGCCGCGTGCATTTTGTGCCGGGATTTCCCGTCATGGCCTGGCCCATGCTGGAATGGGTGCTCGATTCACAATACAGCCATCACTTTGTTCAGGGGCAATGGCAGGAGAGTTCCATCATCGTTTTCGGTGCCATGGAGGCCAGCCTGACGCCGCTGATGGAGCAGATTGAAAGGGTCCATTCGGTCAAGGTATTCAGTCTGCCGAGCGTTGATCATCCCGAATACGGGCGACACATTGAACTTGGGGTGAAGGGCAGCCCTGACGAAGTTGCGACCGCGTTTGCCGATTTGAGGAACCATCTGAGCCAATTGAATTTGGCAACGGGCCCCGAGTTGGTGCGAAAATAATTAGAGCCTCTTATTGGTGCATCCCTTAAATTCCCAAATGTGGTGCACTGATTGCGCTTGGTTTAAAGCAAGCTGATTTGCGGGCAGAATAGCCCCCATCCCAAGGCGTTTTATGGTGCATTGGCAGCCGGAGTTTGAATCCGGGTTGGCACAAAAGCTGCATTGAGATTAAGGTAAACCTTTTAACAACCGTGCATTTTTGCAATAGGAGTATTTGATGGCCAAGACCGTCGCAGACGTGATGAAGATGGTGAAAGAGAATGAAGTCAAGTTTGTTGACTTCCGCTTCACCGATACCCGCGGTAAGGAACAACACGTAACCGTGCCTGTTTCTCACTTTGACGAAGACAAGTTCACTTCCGGTCACGCGTTTGATGGTTCCTCCATTGCCGGCTGGAAAGGCATTGAAGCATCAGACATGCAACTCATGCCTGACCCCAATACCGCCAACATCGATCCTTTCTTTGAAGAAACCACGATGTTTGTGCAGTGCGATGTGGTGGAGCCTAGCGACGGTAAGTCATACGACCGCGATCCCCGCTCTATTGCAAAGCGCGCAGAAGCCTACCTCAAGGCATCCGGCATGGGCGACACAGCCTACTTCGGTCCTGAGCCAGAATTCTTCATTTTTGACGGCGTGCGCTGGTCTAATGAACCCGGCAAAGTCGGTTTTGAAATTGATGAGTACGAAGCGCCTTGGAATTCGGGCAAAGTGCTCGAAGGCGGCAACCGCGGTCACCGTCCCACAGTGAAGGGCGGGTACTTTCCCGTTCCTCCAGTCGACAGCACGCAAGACATGCGCGCCGAAATGTCCCTGATTCTTGAGTCGTTGGGCATTCCGGTTGAAGTGTTCCACCATGAAGTGGCTGGTGCCGGTCAAAATGAAATCGGTACCAAGTTCAGCACACTTGTTCAGCGCGCTGACTGGACCCAAGTTTTGAAATACGTGGTCTGGAACGTTGCAAATGCTTACGGCAAAACGGCAACTTTCATGCCCAAGCCCTACGCTGGCGACAACGGTTCCGGTATGCACGTGCACCAGTCCATCTGGAAAGACGGCAAAAACTTGTTTGCCGGCGACGGCTATGCAGGTCTGTCCGACTTCGCGCTGTACTACATCGGCGGCATCATCAAGCACGCACGTGCTTTGAACGCCATTACCAACCCTGGCACCAACAGCTACAAGCGTTTGGTTCCCGGCTTTGAAGCCCCTGTGAAGTTGGCTTACTCTGCCCGCAACCGCTCTGCTTCGATCCGTATTCCCTTTGTGGCAAACCCCAAGGGCCGCCGTATTGAAGCGCGCTTCCCTGATCCATCGGCCAACCCTTATTTGGCGTTCTCCGCCTTGATGATGGCGGGTCTGGACGGTGTGGAAAACAAAATCCATCCCGGCGAAGCAGCCACTAAGGACCTCTACCATCTGCCTCCCGAGGAAGATGCAAAAGTGCCAACCGTCTGCCACAGCCTGGACCAGGCGCTGGATTACCTCGACAAGGGTCGTTCGTTCCTAACCAAGGGTGGTGTGTTCACCGATTCCATGCTCGATGCGTACATTGAACTGAAGATGACAGAAGTGACGCGCTTCCGTATGGCGCCACACCCTGTCGAATACGACATGTACTACAGCCTGTAATCCCTGCCTGAACTGGTTGAGAACAGCAAAAAAAAGACGGCTCAAGCCGTCTTTTTTTTTGCCACTAGCGGATGTATCTGAGCGGTAATGAACGTACACACTTGCAGGAATATGTTCCTTTTGGTAATTTCTGGCGCATACTGCCCGCTTAGCCAATATGTGGCAGGCCTATATCAATGAAACTTGTAACGTTTTCCCTTCTTCTCGGCTTAGCCCTCTCGGTTCAAGCGGCGGATGATCGCATTTACCGCTGCGGCAATGAGTACACCAATACGGTGTCTGAAGCGCAGGCCAAAACCTGCAAGCTGATTTCCGGTGGGAATGTAACAGTTATTCAGGCCGCAAAGCCAGCCGCTGGCGTCAAGGTCGCTAGTGCCAGCCAGATTGGGCAGCGTGTCGATGCGGCGGACCAGCGCGCTAAGGACTCTGATGCGCGGTTGATCCTGGAATCTGAACTTAAAAAAGCAGAAGTCAAGCAAGCCGATTTGCTCAAGGAATACAACAATGGCGAGCCCGAAAAGCTCGGACCTGAAGCGCGTAATCAACAAAAATATCTGGACCGAGTTGCAGAACTCAGAGCGGCGATCGCGCGTAACGACAGTGACATTGCGGGCATTAAGCGTGAGCTGGCACGTTTGCCTGCGACTGCGGCAAAATAGTCGCTTGACCAAGCCACGCAAAACCCTACAGGTAGCATCCCAAGCCGCGTTGGCATCAGCGCGATTTAGTTCGTTTGATTTGTTGGCCACCTTGGTGGCAGTGGTCGACCAGAACGGCTTGGTGCTGTTCTCCAATGCGGCACTGGAAGACACGCTGGGAATATCGCGCCGTGTGATTGTCGGCACCGTGTTTGCCGACACTTTCACCGAGCCGAGCCAATTGCAAAACGCGTTGGAAGGCGCCAACGAAAATGAATTTGCCGCCATGCGCTATGACGCCTGGCTCAAGCGGACAGGCTACGAGGCTTTGCCGGTGCATGTCATCGTTACCCGCATCGAAGGAACCCACGAAATTGTGGTGGAGATGGTTCCGCTGGAGCAGCAAACCCGCCAGGACCGCGAGGAGCGTCTGGCGGAGCAGGCGCAGACCAACAAAGAGCTCATCCGCAACCTGGCCCATGAAATCAAGAATCCCCTGGGTGGGATACGTGGTGCGGCGCAGCTGTTGGAAATGGAGATGCAGTCGCCGGAACTGAATGAATACACCCAGGTTATCATCCACGAAGCAGACCGCTTGCAGAGCCTGGTGGATCGCTTGCTTGCTCCACACCGCAGGCCGCATACCGTAGGTGACGTCAACATTCATGAGGTGTGTGAACGCGTGCGCTCGCTCATCCTGGCGGAGTTCCCGCGCGGCTTGCGCGTAGTGCGCGACTATGACACTTCCATCCCGGAGTTTCGCGGGGACCGTGAGCACATGATTCAAACCGTGCTCAACATTGCGCACAACGCTGCACAGGCGCTGGCCGACCGCATTGCTGCAAGTGATGCGGCACTCACATTTCGCACACGTGTCACACGACAAACGACCTTCGGTAAACAGCGTTACCGGTTGGCATTGGAATTGCATGTCATTGACAACGGACCTGGCGTGCCAGATTCGATCAAGGACCGCATTTTCTATCCGCTGGTGTCGGGCAGAGACGGTGGTTCCGGCCTGGGGCTGACGCTGGCGCAAACCTTTGTTCAGCAGCACCATGGCACGATCGAAGTCGATAGCGTGCCAGGCCGTACGGATTTCAAAATTCTGATTCCGTTACCGTAATGCCAATGACTGGGGACAAGCAAAACATGAAGCCGATTTGGATCGTTGATGATGACCAGTCGATACGCTTTGTGCTGGAGAAGGCGCTATTGCGCGAGCACCTTCCAACACGTAGTTTTTCGAATTCGCGCGATGTGCTTGCTGCACTGAGCACTGCTGCTGATGATGAAGGTCCGCAAATTCTGGTGAGCGACATTCGCATGCCCGGTGGGTCGGGGCTGGAGTTGCTGGAAAAGGTAAAAGCCAAGTATCCGGCGCTTCCCGTCATCATCATGACGGCATTCTCCGATCTGGACAGCGCTGTTAGTGCATTTCAGGGCGGAGCATTTGAGTACCTTCCCAAGCCCTTTGACTTGCCCAAGGCGGTAGAGCTGATCCGCCGTGCTGTGGAAGAAAGCCAGCGCGAAGAAGTGTCCGAAGAGCGCATGTCGGATGCGCCCGAAATGCTCGGCCAGGCACCGGCCATGCAGGATGTGTTCAGGGCCATAGGCCGCCTATCGCAAAGCAATGTGACCGTCATGATCACCGGCGAGTCCGGCTCCGGTAAAGAGCTGGTAGCCCGCGCACTGCACAAGCATTCACCGCGCGCTAACGGCCCGTTTGTAGCCATCAATACCGCAGCGATCCCTAAGGACCTGCTGGAAAGTGAACTTTTCGGCCACGAGCGGGGTGCATTTACCGGCGCACAGACCATGCGCCGCGGGCGTTTTGAGCAAGCTGATGGCGGCACATTGTTTCTGGATGAAATCGGTGACATGCCCTTTGAGTTGCAGACCCGTTTGCTGCGTGTCTTGAGCGATGGGCATTTTTATCGCGTCGGTGGTCACAGTGCCGTCAAAAGTAATGTGCGCGTCATCGCCGCCACCCACCAGGACCTGGAGCAGCGCGTTAAAGAAGGCGTGTTTCGCGAGGACTTGTTTCACCGCCTGAACGTGATCCGTTTGCGTTTGCCTGCACTGCGCGAGCGCAAGGAAGACGTGGCCATGCTTACACGGCACTTTTTGCAGCAAAGCGCTAAGCAATTAGGTGTGGAGCCCAAGCGCATTTCAGATGCTGCGCTCACCTGGCTGGAAGGCTTTGCCTTTCCGGGCAATGTGCGCCAGTTGGAAAACATTTGTCATTGGTTGACCGTCATGGCCCCGGCGCAAATGATCGAGCCCAAAGACCTCCCGCCCGAAGTCGGCGTGTCACGACCGGAGGGTTACACAGAACCAAGCGCGCAGCCCAAGCCGGCATGGGTGCCACCAGTTCCAAATGCCGTGTCATCGGAGCCTGCTCGCACGCAGGCTGCGGCCATCGAACCTGTGCTGACGGGCGATGTCAAAACCTGGGAGCAGGGCCTGGAAACCGAGGCCGTTGCGCTCTTGGGAACCGGCAGCCTCGATGTGTGGGACGTGCTGACCAAGCGTTTCGAGTCCCGCCTGATATTGGCTGCACTGGCCAACACCAAGGGTCGCCGCATCGAAGCCGCGCACAAGCTCGGCATTGGGCGCAACACCATTACCCGCAAGATTCAGGAATTGGGGCTGGAGTAATTTAAGCGGCAATCTCGATCACGACCGGCGCGTGATCGCTGGGCCGTTCGTTCTTGCGCGGTGTTTTATCGATCAAGCACGATTGCACCAGCGGTTTGATCGCTGCGCTGACCAGAATGTGGTCAATGCGCATGCCGCGGTTGCGTCGAAAGCCATAGTCGCGGTAATCCCACCAGCTGTAGCTTTTGGGCGGCTGCGCGAACAGGCGATGACTGTCGGTCAGTCCCATTGCGACGAGTGCGTTGAGGTGGTAACGCTCTTCGTCAGTGCAGTGAATTTGGTCTCGCATGCCTTCGGGGTCCCACACATCGGCATCGTCAAAGGTAATGTTGTAGTCGCCCATCAGCATTAGTTTGGGGTGTGCGGCCATCTCGGCCTTGAGCCAGCTGCGCAGACCTTTGAGCCATTCCATTTTGTACTCAAATTTTTCGGTGCCCGGTGCCTGTCCGTTGGGGAAGTAGGCGCCGATCACCCGGATTTCGTTTACCGTGCCGGTAATGACGCGCGCCATGTCATCGTCAAATCCGGGAATATTTTTGACGATATCGGTGGCCGGTGTGCGCGACAGCAGCGCCACACCGTTGTATGTTTTCTGGCCGAACCATTGCGCTGCGTACCCCGCCTGGGCGAAGGCGTCTGCCGGAAATTTATCGTCGGTCATTTTGAGTTCCTGCATGACCAGCACATTCACCGGATTGGCTTGCAGCCAGTCCAGAACCTGCGGTAAACGCACGCTCAAAGAGTTCACATTCCAAGTGGCAAGTTTCATAAAGTTCAGGAGCTATTTGAAGGCTTCGCTGCAAAAGCGCAGCGCTGCGGCACTATATTCGATGCACTGATTTTCCAAAATGCTGGAGTGATGATGCACGCTGAAATTTCGAAATCCGCAATGCTTTCTAAGACCCGGATTGAACAGTTAACACGCATGTTGGGAACGTGCTCGCTCGCTGTGTTGATTGCCACAGGTTCGCTGGTGTTTCCATCGTTTGCCGGTGCTCAAAGTGCAGCTGATGGCGGCAAGACCGTGCACATCTCCTTGATCGCGCTGAACGACTTTCACGGCAATATTCAGCCGCCATCAGGCAGCGTCGCGGTGCCAAGCGCGGGCAATCCTGCGGGCACGCGCGTCTCCGCCGGCGGCGCAGCCTATCTCTCCAGTCTGGTGCAACAGCTTAAGAGCCAAAACCCTGGCCACACGCTGGTGGTCGGGGCCGGTGATTTAGTGGGTGCTACGCCACTGGCATCGGGCCTGTTTCATGACGAGCCCACTATTGAGGTGCTCAACCTGATAGGGCTGGATGTCTCCAGCGTTGGCAACCACGAGTTCGACAAGGGCCGCGACGAGTTGCTGCGCCTGCAGCGGGGCGGTTGCTATCCCAAAGCCGCTGATGCATCCACCGGCATCGTCGGTGTGGACACCTGCATGAACGATGGTGCATTCTCCGGCGCGCGCTTTCAGTACCTTGCGGCCAATGTGGTGGACACGCGCACGGGTAGCACCCTGTTGCCAGCCACTTCGGTGCGTGAGGTCGACGGCATCAAGATCGGATTTATCGGCCTGACCTTGCGCGCGACGCCTTCAGTGGTGACGCCCGCAGGCGTGCGCGGCCTGCAGTTTGATAGTGAAGTCGCTACCGTGAACCGTCTGGTGCCGCTGCTGAAAAAGCAGGGGGTATCAGTTATCGTGGTGTTGATCCACCAGGGCGGGCAAACCTCCGCGCGCACGGTGCAGGACAAAACCTGCCCGGATTTCAGCGGTCCTATTCTGGATTTAGCAGACAGGTTTGATGCGGCAGTTGATGTGGTGGTCAGCGGCCATACGCACCAGGAATATGTTTGCGTGCGCCCGGATGGCAAGCTCATTACGCAAACCGGGTTTTATGGCCGGCTGGTCAGTTTGATTGATTTGCAGGTGGATTCGAGCAGTGGCAAGCTGGTCGCCAAAGACGCGAACAATGTGGTGGTGCTGAACCCTGTAGGCGTCAATGATGGGGGCGGTCGGCCCATACCCTTGCCCGCCGGGATGAAAGTGTTGGAGCCCGATATGCAGGTCGAAAAAATCGTGCGCCGCTACGGTGATTTGACCGCACCGATGTCTGAAGTAGTGGTCGGTCGCCTAGAGCAGCCGTTGGATCGACGCACTAACGCCGCCGCGGAAAGTTCTCTGGGCGCGTTAATTGCGGATGCATTTTTGGCGGGCTCGTCGGACAGCAGTGACGGGCAGCGCCCGGCGCAAATTGCATTTACCAACCCGGGTGGTCTGCGCAGCGACTTGACCAGCAGCCTGACAGTGACTTTCGGCCAGTTGTTCAACGTGCTGCCGTTTAACAACAACCTAGTCACCATGGATCTGACCGGTGCCCAGTTGCACCGGCTGCTGGAACAGCAATGGGAGCGTCCGCAGCCAGCCGGCGGGCGTGTGCTACCGGTGTCGCAGGGGTTTAGCTATATCTGGGATGCCAGCAAGCCCGAAGGCGCTGCGCCCGGCAAAGGCGCACGGGTGGTACCGGGTTCGATGCGACTCAAAGGTGAACCCATCGCCATGGACAAAACTTACCGCGTAACGGTCAACAACTTCATGGCCAGTGGCGGAGACAGCCTGAACGTACTCAAACAAGGCACCAATGTGCAAGACGGTGAAAACGACCTGGTAGCTACCAAAATGTACTTGCGCGTCAAAGGCCTGCTGCCTGCGCCCACCCTCGGGCGCATTCAACGCATCAACTAGATGTGCATGCCTGCCAGAACACCTACGACGAGACCGATACCGCCTACTCCGAACATGGCGTACTCCAGCCATTTCTTTTTGGTCAGCAGTGCAATGGCGGCCAGCGCAATGGCGACTTGCAGCACCGTGGTGGCCTGCGCCCAGCGGTGATGCTGGTGCATTTGCTCATCGCTTTGGTGGTCCCATTCTGTGGATTCGCCCTCCAGCTTTTCCGCAGCGACCTTGATGTCACCTTTTTCCTTTTCGTAGCGGTCAATCTTGCCTTGGTAATTGGCTTTGGAGGCCTCCGGTGCCAGATCGCGCGCCAGTTCCGCGAGCGCTTGTTTGGTGCTCTTGGCTTGGTAGTAGTTCCACTGGTTCGACGCTTCGGCCTTTTTCAAGGCTGCATTGTTTTTGAACAGACCGGCATTGGCCTGGGTCGCGCCACCCATATAGGAAAAAATAGCACCGATCGTGGCAATGATGGCGGTAAACATGGCGATCTGGTTGATCATGCCGCCACTCTTGTGGCTGTCATTTCCACCCTGCGTTGCATGTTCCAACTCGTGGTCGTGCGGGCCATGCACGTGAAAACCGTCCTCTGACATTGCTCAATCTCCTGTTTTTTGTTGCAAGGTAATCAATCGATAGTGCAGCCCGTTGGCTGCTACATGTTCCTGGCGGCTGGTTTCTCGCCAGTGCGCATCAAAGTTGGGGGCGAAAGCATCGCCTTCAAGTTCCAAGTCGATTTCTGTAACCACGGCGGTGCTGGCCAGCGGCAAAGCAATAGTCCAGACTTGTGCGCCACCGATCACCCACACGTCGCTGGCTTGGCCACAAAGCTGCATGGCATGCTCCAGAGATTGCGCACGCAGTGCGTGTGTGCTGCCCGTACTGTCAGACCCTGTCCAATCGGCTTGGCGGGTAATGACCACATTGGTTCTGCCGGGCAGCGGGCGAAACTTGGGCGGTAGCGAATCCCATGTTTTGCGCCCCATGATAACGGGGTAGCCCAGCGTGGTGCGCTTGAAGTGCGCGAGGTCCTCGGGTAGATGCCAGGGCAGTGCGTTGTCCTTACCCACCACGCCGTTTTTCGTGCGCGCAAAAATCAAATGAAGCTGCATGCTACTACACCGCTACCGGTGCCTTGATGGCAGGGTGGCACGCGTAGCCCTGTACCTCAAAGTCTTCAAACTGGTAGTCAAAAATGCTGGCCGGTTTGCGCAAAATCTTGAGCGTCGGATAGGCGTAGGGTGCACGGCTGAGTTGCTCCTCAACCTGCGCATGGTGGTTGCTGTAAATGTGGCAGTCGCCGCCGGTCCAGACAAAGTCACCTAAGTCCAGATCGCATTGTTGCGCCACCATGTGGGTCAGCAGGGCATAGCTGGCAATGTTGAAAGGGACGCCCAGAAAAATATCGGCGCTGCGCTGGTACAGCTGACAACTCAATTTGCCTTTGCCACCCGGCACTTCAGCGGGTGCTACATAAAACTGGAAGAACGCATGGCAAGGCATGAGTGCCATTTTGTCCAGGTCCGCCACATTCCAGGCGCTGACGATGGCGCGACGCGAATCGGGATTGGTCTTGAGGGTTTTGATGACCTCACTGATCTGGTCGATGTGCCCGCCATCCGGCTTGGGCCAGCTACGCCATTGCACGCCGTACACCGGACCCAAACTGCCATCCGGGCGTGCCCATTCATCCCAGATGCTCACACCGCGCTCTTTGAGCCAGGTGTTGTCACTCGATCCGGTGAGGAACCACAGCAACTCCTGAATGATGGAGCGTAGGTGAACTTTCTTGGTAGTGACCAGCGGAAAGCCTTCATCCAGGTCAAAGCGCATCTGGTAGCCGAATACGCTTTTGGTGCCGGTGCCGGTGCGGTCAGTTTTGGCAACGCCTGTGGCATACACATGGCGCATGAAGTCTTCGTATTGCGAGCGAATGGGGTGCATATTCACAGGCGGATAACCCGCCCCGGGTTCATGAGGTTTTGTGGGTCCAGCGCTAGTTTGATAGAACGCATGAGCCCCAACGCAACGGGCGATTTATGTTCCTGCAGCTTTTCGCGTTTGAGGCTGCCGATGCCATGCTCGGCGGAGATGGAACCGTTGTATTGGTCCACTGATGCGTACACCAGCGCATTGATAGGTTTTTCTTTGGTTTTCAAAAATTCTTCAGCATCGGCGTTTGAAGGGGCTTGCACGTTGTAGTGCAAATTACCGTCACCCAAGTGGCCGTAGTTCACCAGACGCACGCCGGGGAATGCTGCCTCCAGCGCAGCATCCATGTCTGCCACAAATTGCGGTATGCGTGATACGGCAATCGAGATGTCATGTTTGATGTTCAAACCCTCTTGTGCCTGCGCGAGCGGAATGCTCTCGCGGATGTGCCACAGCTGGCGCGCCTGCGCAATGTTTTCCGCCACCACGGCGTCGAGCACACAGCCCGCTTCAATGGCCGACTCCAGCAGCTTTTCAAATTGGGCGCGGGCATGGGCCTCGGAGTCGTGGTCGGAATTTTCCAGCACCACGCAGTATGGCGCGTCTGATTCACGGATCTCCTGAAAAGGCACGCGCTGTTGCGGGAAATGTTTGACCACTAGACTGAGCGCAAAGCGGCCCATCACCTCAAAGCCGGTCAGGCCCGAACTTAGATGCTGGTGCGCTAGTCCCAGTAGCTGCACCGCCGCGTCAAGCGACGGCACGGCAGCAAACGTCGTCAGGGTCGAGGCGGGCAGGGGATACAGCTTCATAGTGGCTGCGGTAATGACGCCCAGCGTGCCTTCCGATCCGATAAACAGATGGCGCAGGTCATAGCCGGTGTTGTCCTTGCGCAAACCTGTGAGGCCGCTCCAGATCTCGCCTTGCGCGGTGACCACTTCCAGTCCCAGACACAGCTCGCGGGTATTGCCGTAGCGCACCACTTGCGTACCACCCGCGTTGGTGCCCAGGTTGCCACCGATGGTGCAGCTTCCTTCGGCCGCCAGACTCAAGGGAAACAAGAAACCCGCCTTCTCGCAAGCCTCCTGCAGATTTTGCAAGACGCAACCGGCCTCCACGGTGACCGTGAGATTGGCTGCATCCATTTTGCGGATCTGGTTCATGCGCGTGAGGCTCAGAACCACTTGTGTACCGCTGGCGTCCGGCGTTGAACCCACCACCATGCCGGTGTTGCCACCCTGGGGAACCATGCTGACACCGCCCTGCACGCATGCGCGCACCACAGTAGCCACTTGTTCCGTGCTTGCCGGACGCACAACGGCGAGCGCATGGCCGCGCTCGCGTTTGCGCCAGTCCCATTCCCACGCGCCCAGATCACCCTCGGTGAGTACATTGGCTTCGCCCACAACGGTGCGCAATTGGTTTAACAGTTCAGTATGTTCAGTCATAGAGTGTGAAGTTTATGTGGATGCGGCTGCGGCTGCGGCTGTTTCGCGGGCAAGCGCTGCAAGTGCGTCACGCTGACGTACGCGGATGTGCACCGTGCAGGCGGCAAACAAAACGATGCAGAGCGCCACCTCCAGCAGGGCCAGAAAATTACCCGGCGCTTTGTCCCCCCAGGCCCGCACCACGCCCTCAATAAAGTAGAGCCAGATCACCAGACTCACCCAGCGATAGGTGTACATGCGGTTTTTCAAGAGCCCGGCAATCGGTATGCACAAGGGAACCACTTTTAGCGCCAGCCAGGAACCGCCGGGGCGCAAGGGGGCAAGAACGAGTTCCCAGGTAAGGCCAAGAACAATCAGTCCCAATAGTGCTCCCACGGCGACCCGGCGGCTGCCTTTGACAGTGGAAGAGGCAGGGTTGGGAGTAATGGACTGCGCGCTGACGGAAGTGGTAATTTGCATGGCAGTGGCATCATAGCGGGATGCGAATGATTGAATCGATACGAACCTGGCTGGGTGATGTGGCACGAATGCCTTGGCGCGACGCTGCGCTGACCCTGCGCGAGCGCTTCCGCGAAGACCGGCTGGGCCTGACCGCAAGCAGCCTGACCTTTACAACCACCATTGCATTGGTGCCGTTTATTACTGTGGCATTGGCGGTGTTTACCGCGTTCCCGATGTTTGCCAAGTTTCAGGACGTGCTGCAAAAGTGGCTGATTCAAAGTCTGGTGCCCGACAACATTGCCCGCCAGGTGCTGGGCTCCCTGAACCATTTTGCCGGACAGGCCAGCAAACTGGGTGCCGCCGGTCTGGCCGCGCTGGCAGCCAGCGCGCTGGCCTTGATTTTCACCATAGACCGCACGCTCAACAGCATTTGGCGCGTGCGCAACAAGCGTCCTTTGGGCCAACGGGTTTTGATTTACTGGGCGGCCATGACGCTGGGGCCCTTGGTACTGGGCGCAAGTCTGAGCATGACATCGTACGCTTTGAGTGAATCCAAGGGTTTGGTGACGGTCTTGCCCGGTGGCCTGAGTTATTTGCTGGACAGCTTGCAGTTTGTGCTGGTCACCAGTGGTATGGCTGCAATGTTCTATTACGTGCCCAATACCGCTGTTCGTTGGGGCCATGCATGGATGGGGGGGCTATTCGTTTCTTCCTGCATGGAAGTTGCAAAAAGGTTGCTGGCGCTGTACCTGAGCAAGGTGCCCACGTATTCCGTGATGTATGGCGCGTTTGCGACGTTTCCTATTTTGCTGGTATGGATTTATATGGCATGGGTCATCGTGCTGTTGGGTGCGACGCTGACCGCCTACGTACCGAGTTTGCTGGCAGGTATTCCGCGCAGGCGTTCCGGACCCGGCTGGCAGTTTCAACTGGCGCTTGAAGTACTGCGCCATTTGAGCCGTGCACGCAGTGGACCGGATAAGGGCAAATCCATCGCGCAGTTATGCATGGACTTGCAAGTGGAAGCACAGCGCTTAGAGCCTGTCCTGGAAAAGCTCACGGCGCTCGATTGGATTGGCTGTCTGGATGATGCGGTTTCGGCCGGCGGCCGCTTTGTACTACTGGTGGAGCCTGCGGCAACGGCATTGGAACCCTTGGTGGGGGCTTTGTTGCTGACCCGAAATGGAAGTACCGAGAAGCTTTGGCACAAGGACAGCTGGACTGCATCCCGCCTTGGTGATGCGCTCTAGTGCTTGAACACCTGGCCGCCTCGCGCAATATCAGATAAAGCCCGCGACCCAAATTTGTCCATGCCTAAAACAACGACCCCTACCGAAACCATTCTCCTACCAGTTTTTCCTTGGATAGCCAGCGATGCAAATATTTCACGCGTGGTGGAAATGGCCTGGGAGGATCGCACCGCATTCGAGGCCATTGAGGCGCAGTTCGGTTTGAACGAGTCTGCGGTGATTGCACTTATGCGCAGTCACATGAAGCGTTCCTCTTTTCGCATGTGGCGTGAGCGCATGGCGGGTCGACAGACTAAACATGCAAAGCTGCGCGGCGCTGTACTGTTACGCCACCGCGCGTCGAATACCCGGCAGGCTTAGCGGTGGTTGCCGCATTGTGTATTGAGCCCACACGCGGCGCCGCGTTGGCCCGATTGGCGGCGGTCGACCCTGATACCTACGCCCGCACACGCAACGCGCTGGACGGCGCAGTGACTCGCCTTTCTCCCTATTTGACACACGGCTTCGTGAACCTGCAGGAGGTGTATTCCGCAGTGCATGCACGTAAACCGCTCGATGCGTGCCACAAACTCGTTTTCGAGTGGGGCTGGCGGGCCTACTACCGGCATGCCTGGGCGCACTTGGGTGATGCCATTCAGCAGTCGCTGCACCAGGGTTTGCTGCCGGATTCCGCTTACCAAACGCACATGCCTGCCGATGTGCTGGAGGCGCACACCGGCATCCCCGTTATCGACCTCGCAGTCCGCGAGCTCTATGACACGGGCTACCTGCACAACCATGCCCGCATGTGGCTCGCGAGCTATCTGGTGCACTTGCGTAAGGTGCATTGGCGTACAGCGGCGCAGTGGATGCTGGGCTGTTTGCTGGACGGCGATTTGGCCAGCAATAATTTGAGTTGGCAGTGGGTGGCCGGAACGGGCAGCACCAAACCATACCTTTTCAATGCGGTCAACGTGGCCAAATACGCGCCTTCGCTTTGGCACAGTCCGGGCACGTTGCTCGATACCAGTTATGGGGCATTGGGTCACATGGCGCGCGAGCCTGTGCCGTTTGCCGGTGTACTGACCCCGGCTGGGGCAGACGTAGAGCCGCCGGATCTCAGCACTTCGCCACCGGGTCCGCTATGGAATAGCTGGAGTGATCTAAGCGCGCAAAGCACTGAGCCAGATAATTGCGGTGTTGCCGGTCGCGATGTCTGGCTGATGCATCCGTGGTCATTGGGGGCGGACGCTTCGCGGGCGGGTGCTAACGTACTCAGCATCGGCGTGGGTTTTGCGCAAAGCCAGCGGAAAATGCCATGGAGTGCGAAGCGCTGGCGCTTTGTCACGGAGGGCCTGAATGCGCGGACTCCGCATTTGTGGTGGGGTGATGCACCGCAGTTTGCTCAGGCTTTGCGGTTGGCGCGTTCGGCGCATTGGCAGGCCGAGCCGCACGCTACATTGGCCTTGCAACAGTTGCAATCACTTCTGCATGCGCAGCCCAGGTCACCGGTCGTACTTTCCCACGCAGAGCCGCAACTTTTTTCACAGGTCGAGACCTATTGCCCGAGTTTCTCTCAGTGGTGGAAGCAGACCCGACTGATCGTGTAGCGGTTTATCACCAGGGAATTTCCTGGCCTTGGTAGTCCACAAAATAGGCACCCTGACGGGCTTCCAGTTGCCTTAGGGCGCCAAGCATTCCTGCGGCTGACTCTGCAGGCTCCAGCATTTTGGGCACGTTCGCGGAGAATGGTTGGGAAAGGCGTGAGCGCACGGTTCCCGGCTGCAAGGCCACCACGTTCAACAAAGGATTTTTGCGCTGCAGTTCGATAGCCGTTGTTTGCAAGAGCATGTTCAAGGCCGCTTTGGATGCACGGTAGCTGTACCAGCCGCCTTTGTGGTTGTCCGAAATACTGCCCACCCGTGCGGAGAGTTTGGCGTAAATGACCGGACCGCTTGCGAGCAGCGGCGCAAAGTGGCGCAGCACGAGCATCGGGCCGGTGGCATTCACCGCGAAGGACCGGGCCAGGTTTTCAGCATTGATCGCTGCCAGTGATTTTTCGGGCCCGACGCCATTAATGGTCAGGCCGCCGGTGGCATCAATGATCAGCTGGTAGGGCCCGTTCAACAAGCACGCAGTTGCACTATCGGCAATGGCTTGCGGGTTCAGCAGATCGAACCCGCTGCCATCCGATCGGGAGAGTTGCTTCACGTGCACGCAGTGCCTGTCTTGCTGTAACGATTCGACAAAAGCACCCCCAATGGCACCGCTGGCACCGATGACAAGCGCCCGGCAATCGGTGTCAAACAAGGTGGCCACGCCTACGCCTTATCATGGAGGAACTGTGTCAGGGCCTGGAGCATGGGCTCCGGTGTTTCGGTCATCTGGTGGTGGCCGCCGGGCAACATGACCACGCGCGCGTTGCCTGCCTTTGCAATCAACCCTTTGGCGGCCTTAGGGGGGGTCATCTGGTCGACATCGCCCAACATGAAAAGGGTAGGGCACTGCACCTGCGCCATCGCTGCCTCGCCGTTAGCGTAGCTGTCACATGCCTTAAAGCCGGTATGAAACAAATTGGCCTCGTGGTTGCTCGCCAAGACCCGCTTGCCCAGTGCAAACGACGCGGCATAGACCCAGGTGCCGGGCCCCAGCGCCGAGGGCGGTGGGGCCAGCGTGGAGCGCGAAAACACGTTGACCATTTCCAGCGCCTTCATGGGGGTGTTCAGGGATGCCTCTAGCAGCGCCGGCGTGACCTTCATTGGAAAGGCAGTACCAACCAGAACCAAGTGGCTCACCTTGGTAGGTGCCCGCGCGGCCAATTCCATCGCGATAAGCGAGCCGAAGCTGTGGCCCACAACCGCCGCCTTGGATATACCCGCTGCATCTAGCAGCGCAATGACAAAGTCGGCGGCTTCTTCGACGCTGGCAGGCGGTTTGCCGGCACTGCGGCAGTGACCAGGCAGGTCCAGCGCCAATACGTTCCAGCCGTGGTTTGCCAGGTAGCGGCTCTGAAGTATCCAGACACTGTGGTCGTTCAGAACACCGTGGATGAAAACAACCGTGGGTTTGTTGGCGTCGATTGTTTTGCCGCCGGTGTAGCAATAGGTGCTTGCGCCATTTACGTTGATGTACATGGTGCTCAGGCTCCTGCACTTCCAGCGGCACGCTCGGCGGCCTTGAGGGCGCGCTTGAGATCGTCCAGCAAGTCGGCTGCATCTTCGAGTCCGATCGACAGGCGGATGGTGCCCTGTGTGATGCCGCTTTTGATAAGGGCTTCGTCATCCATGCGGAAATGGGTGGTACTGGCAGGATGAATGACCAGGCTGCGGCAGTCGCCCACATTGGCCAAATGACTGAATACCTGCAGTGCCTCCACAAAGGCCTTGCCCTGCTGGCGCGAGCCTTTGATATCAAAACTGAAGACCGAGCCTGCCCCTTTGGGTAGCAGCTTTTGCGCCAGTGCGTGGCTGGGGTGGGTCTCCAGCAACGGGTGTCCTACGCGGGACACTAGCGGGTGCGCCGCCAGAAACTCCACCACCTTGGCCGTGTTGTGCATGTGCCGCTCCATGCGCAGCGACAGGGTTTCAATGCCTTGCAAGATCAACCATGCGGAATGCGGGCTCAGGCAGGCGCCGAAGTCGCGCAGTCCCTCGCGCCGCGCCCGCAACAAAAAAGCTCCCACGGTCGATTCTTCGGTGAACACCATGTTGTGAAAGCCTTCATACGGCTCGCACAGCTCGGGAAATTTGAAGCCGCCTTGCGCAGTCTTGGCGCCATCCCAGTCAAAGCTGCCGCCGTCCACCACGATACCGCCAATCACCGTGCCGTGGCCGCTTAAAAATTTGGTGGCCGAGTGGTACACCAGATCAGCGCCCTGCGTGAAGGGCTTGACCAGCCAGGGAGTGGTCAGTGTGGAATCCACCAGCAAGGGCACACCGGCCTCATGCGCAATGGCCGAGATGGTGGGCGTGTCGAGCACGTCCAGGCCGGGATTGCCCACCGTTTCTCCAAAAAGCAATTTGGTGTTGGGCCGTACGGCGGAACGCCAGCCGTCAATGTCGCCAGGCTTCACAAAAGTGGTTTCAATACCGAAGCGGCGCAGGGTGTAGTGCAGCAGGTTCTGTGAGCCGCCATACAGGGCTGTGGAGGCTACGATATGGCTGCCTGCGCCCATCAGTGTGGTGATGGACAGGTGCAGCGCCGCCTGACCGCTTGCGGTGCTGATGGCACCAATGCCGCCTTCCAGGGCCGACACACGCTGCTCCAGCACCGCATTGGTCGGGTTGCTGATGCGCGAATAGACATGGCCTGCGCGCTCCAGGTTAAAGAGTGACGCCGCATGGTCGCTGGACTCAAATACGAAGGAGGTGCTCAGGTGAATGGGCACGGCGCGCGCGCCCGTGGCATCCGGTGTGGCTCCGGCGTGCAAGGAAAGGGTGTCGAATCCGGGGTCGGCGTAGCCTGGCATAGGTGTCTCTTATGTTTTACGCGGGAACGGAGGGTGGGTTTTGTGGGCTATATTAAAGTCATTGCACCGACCCCGTCCCGTTTCCCCGTTTTCAGGAAGATCAGCCTATGAAAGTCAGCGATATTCTGCGTGTCAAAGGCGGCACGCTTTACACCATTACGCCGGAGGACAGCCTGGCCGATGCGGCATCCATGATGGCTGAGCGCGATATCGGATCGCTGGTGGTGATTTCGCACGGCAAAGTGGTGGGCATGCTCACTTTCCGTGAAGTGATTCAGGCCGTGGTGAAAAACGGTGGTTCTTTCGGCACCACCTCGGTGTACCGGGCGATGGACCCGGGGCCGTTGACCTGCACCATGGAAACCGACATGGACGAAGTGCGGCGCATGATGCTGGACCGCCATGCGCGCTACATGCCGGTGATTGATAGCCGCATGCTGATGGGCGTGATCAGCTTTTATGACGTGGCCCGCGCGGTGGTGGATAGCCAGAATTTTGAGAACAAAATGCTCAAGGCCTACATTCGTGACTGGCCGGAGGGTGACAAGGGCGCAGAGGAATAAATGGCCGCAAAGCAGTGGGCACCGATGGCACGATAATCTGGCTCCATGAGCGGCAATACATTCGGACACCTATTTACAGTCACCAACTTCGGTGAATCCCACGGACCAGCCATTGGCTGCGTCATTGACGGCTGCCCGCCGGGCATGGAGCTTTCAGAGGCAGACATTCAGGGTGATCTGGACCGGCGTCGTCCCGGTACCAGCCGCCATGTCACCCAGCGCAATGAACCCGACGCCGTCCAGATTCTGAGCGGTGTGTACCAAGGCAAAACTACTGGTACACCCATCGGCTTGTTGATTCACAACACCGACCAGCGCAGCAAGGATTACGGCAATATCCTGGAAACATTCCGGCCCGGTCACGCTGATTACACCTATTTCCAGAAATACGGCATTCGCGATCCGCGCGGCGGCGGGCGCTCCAGCGCACGTCTTACGGCGCCCATGGTGGCAGCCGGAGCGGTCGCCAAGAAATGGCTCAAGAAAAATTTCGGCACGGAATTTCGTGGCTGCATGACGCAGATCGGCGATATGACAATTGCATTTGAATCTTGGGAACATGTGCCGCACAACCCGTTTTTCGCGCCGGTTGCCGATGTGCAGGCCCTGGAAGACTACATGGATGCCTTGCGCAAAGCGGGCGACTCCTGCGGCGCACGCATCCGCGTATCGGCATCCAGAGTGCCGGTGGGCTTGGGCGAGCCCTTGTTCGACAAAATGGATGCCGATATTGCGTACGCCATGATGGGCATCAATGCGGTTAAAGGCGTGGAAATCGGTGCCGGTTTTGCCAGCGTGAGCCAGCGCGGAACCACCCACGGTGATTCGCTGACCCCCACAGGTTTTGCCAGCAACAATGCAGGCGGCGTGCTGGGCGGTATCAGCACCGGGCAGGACCTGGAAGTCAGCATTGCCATCAAACCCACCAGTTCCATCATCAGTCCGCGTGATTCCATTAATTCAGCCGGGGAGCCCACCCAGGTGATTACCAAAGGCCGCCACGACCCGTGCGTCGGCATTCGCGCAACGCCGATTGCCGAAGCCATGTTGGCTTTGGTGGTCATGGACCACGCCTTGCGTCACCGTGCGCAGTGTGGCGACGTACAAACAACTCTTAAGCCCATTTAAAACATGAAAACAGCACTCATTCTGAACGGCCCCAATCTCAACCTGTTGGGCACACGTGAGCCCGCCGTCTACGGATCGCAAACACTGGCCGACGTAGAGAAGCTGTGCGAGCGAGCCTGCACCGCCAATGGATTTGCTTTGGATTTCCGGCAAACCAACCACGAAGGCACATTGGTGGACTGGTTGCATGAGGCCGGTAAGTTACATGCCAAGGGCAAACTGGCTGGTGTCATTTTGAATGCCGGTGCATACACCCACACCAGCGTGGCCTTGCACGATGCCATCAAGGGAACCGGCATTACCTTGATTGAACTGCATATCAGCAATGTGCATGCGCGTGAGGAGTTTCGCCATCACTCCTATATCTCCCCTGCAGCTAAGGCAGTGATGGCCGGCTTTGGTGTGAACGGCTATGCGCTGGCCGTAGCAGGTCTGGCGGGCATGCAGTAGACAGTAGCCGGCATCGCTAGGCCTTTTAGCAGCCGCTCAGCGTTTGCCGGGTATGGGTGAGTCCCGCACAATACCCCATCCCTTGACAATATTGGTCGACTCCGCCGCGCTGGGTTTGCTGAGCTCTTGCTCCTTACCAAAGTACCACAGCGCAAACCCGGTTCCGCCGATGAACAGCGTGGCAACGACTACCAGTTTGAGTATCGTGACCCACATACGGGGTTCTTCTTCATCGCTCATGGGTTGACTCCTTCTTGGGCTACCAAACAGTGAACCTGCGTCCGAGTTGCACAAAGGCATTTTTGTTGTTGCCGCTGCCCGATGCCAGCCCGAAATAAATATCGCCGATTTTGCTGTCCACTGCAATAAAGGCGGTGCCGCTGTACTTTAGCGACATGGCTTGTGTGTGCAACCATGCATCGCCGACTTCCGCTACGAACCCGACATAGGTGCGCTGGCGAAAGATTCCGCCTTCCGACAGCCTGTACATATACGTGGACTGCGCGTGCACCAGGCGGTCGCCATTGAGCTGGCCGTACTGGTAGGCACCCATGGCCTGAAACCCGCCCAGAAACAAGGGCGCTACTGGAGAGTTGTTAAAGCAGTTGTCACATTCAAAAACATGGTCAGAGCCCAGATTCAGCCCCAGATTGATCACATGCGGTCCAAAGCTTTGTGCCCAAAGGGATCGCAGGCGGTAGCTGTCGGTTTGGGAGACGCGGTTAACCGTGCGCGAACTTTCTAAGTCAGCGTAATACCCTGTGGTGGGGAAGGATGCGGAATCCAGCTGATCTGCGGTGAACTCCAGGTTGACGCTACTGAACTGTTCACTTACGTCCTGCAATTTATAAGAAATGGTTTGACCATCATCTGCCAGATAGCTCACCTGCCTGGCAGTATCAATGGTCACGCTGGTTTGATTGGTGGAAAGGCCTACCTTGGCGGTGAACTTTTTACTGAAGTCGTAACTCAGGTCGACACCCATTTCCTGCCTGCGTATGGTGGACAGCGCAATGCGCTCCGCGTTGCTGACATCCGGTCGGTAGAGCGGGAGTTCCTGGCTCCGGTAATCCGCGTAGGTATTGAGCCCCCAGCCATTGCCGAAAGGCTGGTACAGGCTCGCCCCCAGCGTGCTTTGTGCACCTACACCCACGTCCACATTAAGTTCCAGACCTGTGGGTGACAACCAGGGACGGCGATAGCCCAGACCCATGGCAAACATGTTGATACCTCCGATCTCGGACAAAAATCCCAAGCTGGTGCGAAAGTAATTTGGTCCGTAAGTTTTTTCATTGACGTCCACCGCCAGCTCGTAAATGCCCCCGTCAATTTGCACCAGTTCGTAGTTCAAGCGCTCGAAGTTACCGGTGGTGTAAAGGTCGTTTAGTGCTGTACCTACTTCAGTGGGCTTGTACTCCTTACCTATCAACTGTACGAGACCTCTTTTCACATAGTCAGCTGGTATCACTTCGTTGCCGGTCACACTGATTCTTGCAATGGTGATCTCACGTTCTGCAAAGGAAGGCGGGTTAATGGTCAACACGGAATCTGGGTGCGCGGCCACTTGAGCTAGTGCCTGAAATCGCGCGTCCTGCGATGCCACGGCCTGCTGGCCGACCAGGGCAATTTGCGAAGCCTTGTCAAAGTCACCCGACCCCAAGTCTTTGAGCTGCGGGCGCACCAGAATATCCTGCGGCCGCAACATGGCCAGATTGCGTTTTTCGTTTTGGCGCATCAGGATGGTCAACATCTGGTTGGCAACGGTCAGCGCATTGCCGCTGTCTTTGGCGGCTTGCTCGTCTGTGTTGTCACCCAAGTAGGAGGCAATGATTACATCAGCGCCCTCTCGCAAGGCCACTTCCACAGGCAAGTTGGCTACCAAACCGCCGTCCACATAGGTCTGCCCGTCAATTTCCACAGGTGCAAATACGGCGGGTGCAGCCATGCTGGCGCGAATCGCGAGTGCCAGATTGCCATGGTTAAACGCGGTGAGCTCCCCATCAAAATAACGGGTCGCTACCGCACGAAACGGAACCTTGAGATTGTCGAAGCTGGTGTTGGGTGGCACGTTGGCCGTAAGTTCCTGCAGAACCGTCAAAAAGCGCTGGCCATCGCTGACACCACGCGCAAAACTGAACTGGCCGTTTTTGACACCCACTTCGATGTCCACCGGGTATTGCTGCTGATAAGCGCGCGAACGGTGCGGAAGGTCAGTGCGGTCTACCTGATCGAGCGCTACCTTGAAGGGGTCATCCATGCTCTTTACGAATTTTTCAATGTCGTCGGTGCTCATGCCACTGGCATACAGGCCGCCAATGACGGCGCCCACGCTGGTCCCGATGATTTTGGAAATCTTGACGTTATCGCGCTCCAGACGGCGCAGGATGGCCAGGTGGGCAAAGCCTTTCGCGCCGCCACCGCCCAACACCAGCGTGACATTAACGGGTGAGTAAGGTGACGTAGCCGCTGTAGACGCGCTTTGTGCCCAAGCTGGTGCCGTGCCCGCCAAGCAGGTGCAAATACTGATCGCAAATCCGGCAAGATACGATGGTGTGCGCATGTCTATGGTGTTGTTGAAGCAAGGGTCAACCACAGGAATTATCGCGGCGTTATATCGACTTTATGTTTGAAATGGATGGGCAACGGTGAAATTTATAAATGCAAAGTCGGTGGTTTTGGCGATTGAGTTCTGTTCAATATTTATGATGGCAATCAGGGCGCAGGCTTTCGCGGCGGGCCATGTTGATCCAGGGAAGAAGGCAATTGGACTCACAGAATTAAGCGGCGCGGATGCCATTGCCCTCAATGAACTTAGGGTGCATTGGTTTTGCAACTGGGTAGCGCAAACGCAGTTAAAAATAGAGGTGCCATTTGTACCCATGGCGCTTTCACCCAAGCGGCTTTCAGACATTCCCAAAGGGCTTGAATTTGTGTTGGGATTCCACGAGCCTTATAACGCAAAGCAGTCTGATGTGCCTGTTCAGCAGGCGATTGATGCATGGCCCGGGTTGGCTTCCAAAGCGAAGAATATCGGTGCGCCCGCAATGGCGAAGAATCCAATAAAGCTCGGCAATTGGTTACCCACATTTATGGAGAAATCGCCGCGGGTGGATTTCATTACTATGCACTCGTACAAGGGTGTCAAGGCAAAGGCGTTTATTGAAGACGTGAAGGGTCTGTGCGAGGCAAATCACAAGCCGGTTTGAGTGACTGAGTTTGCACCGCAGACCGCTTCGGACGCGCGTGAGGAACCCAATAAATACACGCAAGCAGAAGTCGACGCCTTCATTCACGAAACGACGCATTGGATGCAGGGTGATGCCTGCGTAGAACGTTACGCGCGGCACGACTCGACAGTCGGAACGTCTGCTTTGTTTGCCGATGGAAAGCATATCGACACCGGCAAGACTTACGCGCAGGCCGATAGCGAGAAGTAGCTTTGCAGCCACCGCGCTAAGAACATTGAATGCTGAAAAGTATCAGGCGCAAAAGGCCTGATATGCAGCGGTATCCATCAGCGTATCCAACTGCGCTGCATCCGCAATCCTCATCTTGAAACACCAACCCGCATCCAGCGGATCAATGTTGGCTAACCCGGGTTCTGCGCGCAGCGCTTCGTTAAGCTCAGTCACCATCCCCGACACAGGAATGAAAATGTCGGCAGCCGCTTTCACCGACTCCACGACACCGCAAACATCACCCATGTTGTAGGCGGTGCCCACAACAGGAAACTCAATGAACACCACGTCGCCCAGAGCATCTTGCGCGTGTACGGTAATGCCAACTTTGGCGGTGGTGGCATCCAAGGCTTGAATCCAGACGTGGTCGGTGGTGAATTTCATGGTCATTGCATTGGTCCTTACATGCCGGCGTAATTGGGGCCGCCACCGCCCTCGGGCGTAACCCAGACGATGTTTTGGGTGGGGTCCTTAATGTCGCAGGTCTTGCAATGTACGCAGTTCTGCGCGTTGATTTGGAGCCGGTCGGTGCTGTCATCGTTTTTAACGAATTCATACACACCGGCCGGGCAATAGCGCGCCTCAGGCCCCGCGTACGTGGCCAGATTGATACTGACCGGCACAGATGCGTCTTTGAGCGTGAGGTGTGCAGGTTGCTGCTCTTCGTGATTGGTGTTGCTGATGAAAACGCTGGAGAGCCGGTCAAACGTGAGCTTGCCATCGGGCTTGGGGTATTGGATGGGGGAGCACTCAGCCGCGGGCTTGAGGTACTGGTGGTCGGCCTTGTCACGACGCAGGGTCCAGGGGATGTGGCCGCGCAAGACGAATTGCTCAAAGCCGTTCATGATAGTGGCCGTTGTCAGGCCGTATTTGAACCAGTTCTTGAAGTTGCGGTCTTTATTTAACTCAGTGTGCAACCAGCTCTTCTCGAAAGCTTCGGGGTAAGCACTGAGTTCGTCATGCTGGCGTCCTGCAACGATGGCGTCATACGCAGCTTCAGCGGCGAGCATGCCGGTCTTGATGGCAGCGTGGCTGCCCTTGATACGGCCGACGTTCAAATATCCGGCGTTGCAGCCGACCAATGCGCCGCCGGGGAATACCGTTTTAGGCAGCGCGTTGATGCCGCTGGCGTTGATGGCGCGCGCGCCATACGACAAGCGTTTGGCAGTTACTTCACCTTTGTCGTTCTCCAAGTAGTAGCGCACGTTGGGGTGTGTCTTCCAGCGTTGGAATTCTTCAAAGGGACTCAGGTACGGATTGGTATAACCCAGACCGGTCACAAAACCCATGGCAACTTTGTTGCCCTCCAGGTGGTACAAAAATGCGCCACCGTAGGTGTCGGACTCCATCGGCCAACCGGCGGTGTGCATCACGAAGCCCGGCTTGTGACGGCTGGGGTCAATTTCCCAAAGTTCCTTAATGCCGATGCCAAAACTCTGTGGATCGCGGCCCTTGTCGAGCTGAAACCTGGCAATCAGCTGCTTGCCCAAATGGCCGCGCGCACCTTCGGCGAACACCGTGTACTTGCCCAACAGTTCCATGCCCAGCTGAAAACTGTCCATCGGTTCACCGTCTTTGCCCACACCCATATTGCCGGTGGCGACGCCTTTGACGGAGCCATCATCGTTGTAGAGCACTTCAGCGGCGGAGAAGCCGGGAAATATTTCCACGCCCAGGCTCTCCGCTTGCTCGGCCAGCCATTTGGTGACCGCCCCTAGGCTGACAATGTAGTTGCCATGGTTATGTGCGAACGGGGGCAGCAGCATGTTGGGTACGCGCAGTCCGGATTTTTCGCTCAGGAAAATGTATGCGTCATCAACGACGGACTGGTTCAAGGGGGCGCCTTGGGCTTTCCAGTCGGGCAAAAGTTCGCTTAAAGCGATGGGGTCCATGATGGCACCGGACAGGATGTGTGCGCCGGGGTCGGAGCCCTTTTCCAGCACCACCACAGAAACCTCAGTCCCTTTTTGTGCAGCCTGTTGCTTCAAGCGAATTGCCGTTGCGAGGCCACCAGGTCCGCCGCCTACGACAACGACGTCGTATTCCATCGATTCCCGGGGGCCGAACTGGGCCAGAATTTCTTGGTTCGTCATGAGTGTCTCGCTTGATAATGGGCGCAAATGCCTGAAAGATTTTATTCGCGGAATTAACTCCTGCGGGTTGTCCGGCAAATTGAAAAGTGGAGATTCTCTAAATGACTTACAGCATTGATTTATCCGGCCGCGTGGCCCTGATCACCGGAGCCAGCAGCGGCCTAGGCGCGCAGTTTGCGCGTACGCTGGCCAGCGCCGGTGCCGCCGTGATATTGGCGAGCCGCCGCATTGAAAAACTCAAGGAATTGCGCTCCATCATTGACGCAGAGGGTGGCGATGCACATGTGATCGAACTGGATGTTACAGATCATGCTTCCATAAAGTCAGCAGTCGCGCATGCAGAAACCGAGGTCGGATCCATCGACATTTTGATTAACAACTCGGGGGTTAGCACCACACAAAGACTGCAGGAAGTTTCACCTGAAGACTATGACTTCATGTTTGACACCAATGTCAAAGGTGCTTTCTTTGTTGCACAGGAAGTAGGCAAGCGCATGTTGGCCCGATCAAAAGGTTCGGCACCCGGCAGTTTTACCGGCGGGCGTATTGTGAATATTGCCAGCATGGCCGGATTGCGCGTGTTGCCGCAAATTGGCGTGTATTGCATGAGCAAAGCGGCGGTCATTCAAATGACCAAAGCTATGGCCCTGGAGTGGGGCAAATTCGGCATCAACGTCAACGCGTTGTGTCCCGGCTACATCGATACCGAAATCAACCACCATCACTGGCAGACGGAGGCCGGCCAGAAGCTGGTGCAGATGTTGCCGCGCAAACGGGTGGGGCAGCCCAAAGATCTGGATGCCATGCTAGTCACGCTTTGCTCAGACCAAAGCCACTTCATCAACGGCGCAGTAATCGCCGCCGATGATGGATTCGGCATTTGAATTTAACGTGGTGCTAGGCGGATGGCACCATCCAAACGGATGACTTCGCCATTGAGCATGTCGTTTTCAATGATGTGCTTGGCCAGCTTGGCATAGTCCTGTGGCGTTCCTAGCCGGGATGGGAAGGGCACGCTGGCAGCCAGTGAGTCCTGCACTTCTTGCGGCATGCCAAACATCATGGGTGTTCCGAAGATGCCGGGGGCAATTGTCATGTTGCGAATGCCATTGCGTGCCAGGTCGCGCGCGATGGGCAAGGTCATGCCGACAATGCCGCCTTTGGAGGCGCTGTAGGCGGCCTGGCCGATTTGTCCGTCATAGGCCGCCACGGATGCGGTGGAAATCATCACACCACGCTCGCCTGTCGATTCAGGTTCGTTCTTGCACATTGCATCTGCCGCAAGGCGAATCATGTTGAAACTGCCCACCAGATTAACGGTAATGCATTTGGTAAATGTGTTTAAGGTGTGAGCGCCGCTTTTGCCAACCGTTTTTTCAGCTGGCGCAATGCCGGCGCAGTTGACCAAGCCCATCAGCTTGCCCATGGAAACCGCCTTGGCTACCACAGCCTGACCGTCAGCCTCATTGCTGACATCGCACTTCACAAACGCGCCGCCAATTTCCTTGGCAATCCCTTCACCTTTTTCCACCTGCATGTCGGCAATGACCACCTTACCGCCATTGGCAGTGATCATGCGTGCGGTTCCTTCACCCAGGCCCGATGCGCCTCCGGTAACGATGAAAACTTTGCCTGCGATTTCCATGAAAAGCTCCTTTGAGTACTTGCTGGGTTGACGTTTACGTAAACGTTAATTATGAACGATAGATTATCGATTCAACATATGGCCATGCAAGACCCGATCCTAAAACTGCTATACTTTAAGGCTTCGATTCCGCAGGCGCATAGCTCAGCTGGTTAGAGCACCACCTTGACATGGTGGGGGTCGTTGGTTCGAGTCCAATTGCGCCTACCAAA
>CANBYM010000031.1 GCA_947373605.1 Comamonadaceae bacterium | reverse complement strand
AACGCTTTAGCAGATTTGCCCGCATGGACAAGGCACAATGGGTGCCCAATCAAGAACACCACAATGTGTGTCGCCCTGCAAGTAGTTCAATAACTCAGCGACATCCCGTAGTTTATCGCAGCAATGGTCCGACTGTTTCAATTCCTCGCACGCCTACCGCTTTGGCTGCTGCATGCCTTTGGTTGGGTCACGGGTTGGACCGCGTTTTTGGCTTCCCCCACTTACCGGAAACATTTTTCTGAAAACGCGGCGCTGGCAGGAATCAAGCTTCACGACCGGCGCAAGGCGATCGGTCAGGCGGGCAAGCTCGTGCTGGAGTTGCCACGACTTTGGCTGGGTAAACCGCCTACGGTGACCTGGGATGGTGATTCTCATATTGATGCCGCCTTTGTCTCGGGCCGTGGCCTGGTCTTTTTGACGCCACACCTGGGCTGCTTTGAAATAACGGCGCAAGCTTATGCGGCGCGCTACGGCATGCAGCGCGATAAACCGATGACTGTTTTGTTCCGACCGCCGCGAAAAGCATGGTTGACGGATTTCGTAATGGGCGCACGTGTACGCCCTGGACTTAAGACTGCGCCGACTACCTTGGCCGGTGTCAAGCAACTTATCAAAGCCTTGAAAGCACAGGAATGTGTGGGCTTACTGCCGGATCAAGTGCCGCCTAAGAGTTTGGGTATCTGGGCTGAATTTTTCGGCCGTGAGGCCTACACCATGACGCTTTCAGCGCGGCTTGCACAACAGACCGGCGCAGTGGTGTTGCTGGCGTGGGGCGAGCGGCTGGCCGGTGCAGGTGGTTATACCATTCACGTGCGGCCTTTGTCGCAGGCATTGAATCCAGACTTAGGTAAGGCGGTGCGCCAGATCAATCAGGCGATGGAGCAACTCATTCTGGAGTGTCCGTCCCAATATTTATGGGGCTATGCGCGCTATAAATTGCCCAGAGATGAATTATCAGGAGTTGGACTTTGACCCGTTTTTTGCTGACGCTGGTGGAGTGGACGCGGTTTTTGCCGTTCAGCGTTGTGCGTACGCTGGGGACTTTGCTGGGCTGGCTTTTGTATGTGCTGGTTGGCTCCCGTAGACGGGTGGTGCAAATCAATTTGCAACTTTGTTTTCCGCAGTGGTCCCCTGAAGAATTGCAACGTCAGACGCGCCGCACATTTGTCTACTTCGCGCAAGCCTGGCTGGATCGGGGCTGGATCTGGCATGGTGACCCGGCCATCACGCGCAAGCGAATCCGTCTTGTGGGCGCTGTCCACGAATTTGACGGGAACGGTCCCACGCTGGTATTTGCGCCGCACTTTATTGGCATGGACGCTGGCTGGATTGCGCTGACACAGCAATTGCCGCGAAATTTCATCACCATTTATGCGGCGCAAACCAACAAAGAGGTAGACGATTGGATTCTTCATGGCCGAAAGCGCTTTAACAACGCTCAGCCGGTCGACCGCCGCGATGGTTTTAAGCAGGTACTCGCGGCCGTGAAAGCCGGTTCGCCGCTATGTCTGCTGCCGGACATGAATTACGAGCCGGATGACTCGGTATTTGTGCCGTTTTACGGCGTGCAGGCTGCGACCATGCCCTCGCTTTCACGCATTGCCCGATTAGGGCGCGCCAAGGTAATCGCGGCAATTGCACGTATTACGCCCGATGGTTATGAGATCGAAATATCGTCAAAGTGGGTCGACTTTCCTAGCAAGGACCTGGTCGAAGACACTGCGCTGATGAACCTTCGCCTGCAGGGCTACATTGATAAAGACCCGGCACAGTACTACTGGGTCCACAAGCGCTTTAAAGATCGCCCGGCTGGCGAGAAGCCGCCTTACTGAGCCGGTTGACCCGCCACTGTATCGGTCGGCGCACTGCCCGCCGGATGCGCCCACCTCCAGAGCAATTGAGCCACTTCGTCGATGCCTTTGCGCTTTGTCGCTGAAAACAGCATGACCTCACCGCCACCGGCTTGCAGTTTGGTGATGGACAAAATCTTGGCGGCTTCAGTTTTAGTGAGTTTGTCGGATTTGGTCAGGATGATCAAAAACTTCAAGCCTTCCTGAACGCGGGGACGGATAACGTCGAGCAAGATTTCGTCCAGTTCGGTCAAGCCGTGCCGTGGGTCGCACATGAGCACAATGCCCATGAGGTTCTCACGGGAGACCAGATAGTTGGCCATCACTTGCTGCCACCGAATTTTGTCCTGCTTGGGCACTGCGGCGTAGCCGTAGCCTGGTAAATCGGTAAGTACCGCGTCCATAACCCCCTGTTTGCCCAACGAAAATAAATTGATGTGTTGTGTCCGGCCGGGCTTTTTGGACGCGAATGCCAGCTGCTTTTGCTGCGTCAGTGTGTTGATGCAAGTGGACTTGCCCGCGTTGGATCGACCAACAAAAGCGATTTCGGGCACATCAAGTGCGGGTAGAAAATGGAGTTGCGGCGCGGTGGTGAGAAATTTGGCGGTGTGCAGCCAGCCTAAGGCGATGCTCGCAGCGGACTTTCCGTCCGTAGGCACAGTCTCGGCAGTTTTCGCGGGGAGTGGTTTTGGTGTAGTAATCATTGAGTGGTGCGGTAGACCCGCCTGTGCATTGTAGAATGACGCAGTTTTGCTCAACTGATACACATCTACCATGAAGTTGTTCGCTCCTTTGCTCGTCGCCGCCTTTCTGGCCGCCTCATCACTTTCTGTTTCGGCCAATGAGCCGGCTCCTGCCAAGGCAAAACCGGATATCGCTAAAGGCGAAGCCAGTTTTGGTGCTGTGTGTGCAGCGTGCCACGGTGCAGACGGCAACTCAGGAACGCCCACTTATCCTAAGCTCGCAAAGCAACATCCCGAGTACATCGTGAAGCAGCTGCAGGAGTTCAAGTCCGGCAAGCGCGAAAACGCGATCATGAAGGGCTTTGCAAGTGCTTTGTCGGATGAAGACATGAAAAATATCGCTTACTGGGTGACTTCCAAAGAAACGAAGCCCGGTTTTGCGAAAGAAAAAGACTTGGTAGTTTTGGGTGAACGCATCTACCGTGGCGGCATTGCAGATCGTCAAGTGCCCGCTTGCGCGGGTTGCCACAGCCCCAATGGCGCCGGTATTCCTTCGCAATACCCCCGTTTGAGTGGTCAACACGCTGATTACGCGATTGCACAACTCACCGCGTTCCGTGATGGTGTTCGTAAGAACAGTATCCAAATGACACAGGTTGCTGCCAAATTGAATGACCGTGAAATCAAGGCCGTTGCGGACTACGTTTCAGGTTTGCGTTAAGTAGATCCCTGCTTCAAAAAAGCAGGCACCGGAAACGGTGGCCTGCTTTTTTTACGTCTGGTGCAAAACGTACTGCACAGCAGTGGTACTTACTGACGGTCACAATGTAAGAAATCGCCCGCTGTGGCGACGAATACTGAAACAAGGACTGCACCATGCTCATTAAATCCAATTCCAATGGTTTCAACCACTCCGTAGCCAGTGAAATAACTGCGCATGCGGTCTATAAGGGGCGCCGGGAAATGTTAAAAACCATTGCGGCGGGTGCAGCAGGCCTGTCGATGGCAGCATGGGCGTCGCGCGAAGCAATGGCGCAGGCATCCCCTTGGGGTGCGCGTCCGGGCAAATTGGCGGCGTTGACCACACTAGCCTCCAAGGTGGATGGAGCCAACACCATGGAGAAGGTAACCCCCTATAAGGATTCCAGCAGTTACAACAATTTTTATGAATTCGGCACTGATAAAGCAGACCCGGCGGCCAACGCCCACACACTCAAGACCACGCCCTGGAGCGTTGACATTGAAGGCATGGTCAAAAAGCCCGGCAAGTTCGCCTTGGAAGATCTGCTCAAACTCAGCCCCATGGAGGAACGAATTTACCGGCTGCGCTGTGTGGAAGGCTGGTCCATGGTTATCCCATGGGTGGGGTATTCGCTCGCTGAATTAATCAAGAAAGTAGAGCCGCTGGGTAGCGCCAAGTACGTGGAATTTGTGACGCTGGCCGACCCTAAGACGATGCCGTTTGTAGGCTCCCGCGTTCTGGACTGGCCTTACGTGGAAGGTCTGCGTCTGGATGAGGCTATGCATCCTTTGACACTATTGAGTTTCGGCATGTACGGAGAAGTTTTACCAAACCAGAGCGGCGCGCCGGTGCGCTTGGTGGTGCCATGGAAGTATGGTTTTAAGAGTGGCAAAAGCATTGTGAAAATCCGTTTCACCGACAAGCAGCCGGGCACCGCCTGGAATAAAGCTGCAGCCAATGAATACGGCTTCTATTCCAACGTGAACCCCACTGTGGACCACCCGCGTTGGAGCCAAGCCACAGAGCGTCGCATAGGTGAGGACGGCCTGTTTGCCAAGAAGCGCAAGACACTGATGTTCAACGGCTACGAATCCCAGGTGGGGCAGCTATATGCTGGCATGGACCTCAAAAAGTTCTACTGAACTTCCAGTGAAAGCACGTTTAAATCGTTGGCTATCCGATGCGGCGGGCAAACCCGTGTGGTTTGCATTGTCTATGTTGCCGTTTGTATGGCTGATTTATGCAGCCGTTACCGACCATTTGGGGCCCAATCCGGCAGAAGCGCTGGTGCGATCCACAGGCGATTGGGCTATGCGCGCACTGTGTCTGGTGCTGGCGGTGACGCCAGTGCGCATTCTATCGGGCGTAACTGCGTTGGCAAAGTACCGCCGCATGGCCGGGCTCTTTATGTATTTTTATGCTGTGTTGCATCTGCTTGCCTACAGCTGGTTCGATATGGGTTTTGATGTACCCGACATTGCCAAAGATATTGCCAAGCGCCCGTTCATACTGGTGGGCTTTAGTGCGTTGGTTTTGTTGACGCCGCTTGCTCTAACGTCTTTCAACCGCGCTATCAAGGCTCTAGGCGCAAAACGGTGGCAGCAGCTGCATCGGCTTGTCTACGCGGTGGCGGGGCTTGCCGTGTTGCACTTCTTTTGGATGCGTGCTGGTAAAAACAATTTTGCCGAAGTGGCGCTTTACGCGGCCATCCTAGGCACTCTTCTGGGCTGGCGAATTAAACGGGTTATGCAGAAGTAAGAGCAATCGGCAATTTGGATGCCCAAGCGGTTGGCTGCGTGCCAGTCGGAACTGTCGCTGATTTTGCCGGCGAAGGTTGCGGGAGGTAGAGGGGACCAGTCTGTCCGCAGCCACACAGGCTCAACATAACAACTGTAAGGTTAAAGCCGATGACTAAAATTCGTTGTGTTTTCAACATGGCGAAATTGTAATGACCGACTCAGAATTTTTGGACCAAGCTGAACTGCTGCTCAAAACAGTTGAGGCGGCTTGTGACCGCATTAACGAAGATTCTGACGCCGATATCGATAACCAGCGTGTAGGCGCAATGATCACGCTGAGCTTTGAAAACAAGAGTCAGATTGTTATCAATATGCAAAAACCTTTGCATGAAATCTGGATGGCGGCCAAGTCGGGTGGTTACCACTATCGATATGTGGATGGACAGTGGCGAGATACCAAAGGACCTGGTGAATTTTTTGCCGAACTTGCTCGCAACGCCAGTTTGCAAACCGGTACGGCGCTGCATTTCCCCTGAGAACTAGTTTTTAAACAAATCCATAATTTTTTTCTTTTCTTCGGGTTCGGGTAAGGCTTGCGGCTTTGTTGGGTCTGATTTGTCTCCGGAGCCCAAGCCAACTACGCCACCACCTTTGGCGAATTCGTCGTAGTACCACTCGTTATTGACCCGCACTACTCCTTCCGGCGCCGCAGGCTCCATCACAGCAACGCCTTTCAGCGCGGTTTCCATGAAGCTGATCCAGACCGGCAGGCTCAAGCCCCCGCCCGTTTCGCGGTCGCCCAGTTTGCGTGGTGTGTCGTAGCCGATCCAAGTGACAGCAGTAATGGTCGGTTGATATCCCGCAAACCACGCATCCATTGAATCGTTGGTGGTGCCGGTTTTGCCGTATACGTCGGGACGTTTAAGCGTAGCCTGTGCCCTGGCCGCGGTGCCTGATCGCGTGACCTCTTGCAATAGGCTGCTCATCATGAAGGCATTTCGTGGCTCAATGGCTCGCATGGACTCATCCAGTGTCGGCGGATGACTCTCGACCAGAGGTTTACCGCGCTGCTCGCTGATTTTGGAAATAACCCAAGGGTTGACGCGATAGCCGCCGTTGGCAAAAACCGAATAGGCAGTTGCCATCTGCATAGGCGTTACCGAACCCGCGCCCAGCGCCATGGTTAGATACGGGGGGTGTTTTTCGGGATCGAAGCCGAATTTTCCAATCCAGTCCTGTGCATAGTGGGTTCCGATGGACTGCAGAATTTGGATGGAAATCATATTTTTAGATTTCGCCAGACCGCGTCGTAAAGTCATCGGGCCTTCATAGGTGCCGTCGTAGTTCTTGGGTTCCCAGGGCTGTCCGCCAGTGACGCCGGCATCAAAGAACAGTGGTGCGTCATTCACAACCGTGGACGGCGTGAATCCCTTCTCTAATGCGGCTGAATAGATAAACGGCTTAAAGCTTGAGCCAGGTTGCCGCCATGCTTGTGTTACGTGGTTGAACTTGTTTTTGGAGAAATCAAAGCCACCGACCAGTGCCTTAATCGAGCCGTCGCGCGGGTCGATCGCCACAAAAGCACCTTCGACTTCTGGCAATTGGGTAATTTCCCAGCCGCCCTTGGCAAGCTTGGAAACACGAATAACGGCTCCAGGACGGATTTTGATGTTGGGCGGGGCCTTGTCCGACAGGCCGGACTGTGCAGGTTTGAGACCATCCCCCACGATTTCCAGTTCTTCACCGTTTTGGCGAACTGCCTTGATTTTTTTGGGGTCTGCGGCCACTACTACTGCAGACATTACGTCTCCATTGTCAGGGTGCTCGTCCAGCACTTCCAAAATTGCGTCTTCCGCTTCTTGTTGATTAGCGGGGAGGGTAATGAATTTTTCCGGGCCTCTGTAAATTTGCCGGCGCTCAAAGTCCATGATTCCGCGGCGAAGTGATTTATATGCAGCATCCTGATCGGCTGCATTCACGGTTGTATAGACGTTCAGCCCACGGGTGTAGGTTTCGTCGCCATATTGGGCGAAGACCAACTGGCGGACCATTTCCGCAACGTATTCCGCATGCACCTGATCGGCACTTGGCCCGGTTTTAACCTTCAACTCAGTTGCCTTGGCCACTTCAGCTTCTTTTGCTGTGATGAAGCCGTTTTCCAGCATGCGTTCGATGATGTAGAGCTGTCGCACCTTTGCGCGTTTGGGGTTGCTGATCGGGTTGTAGGCTGAGGGTGCTTTTGGCAGACCCGCCAGCATGGCGGCTTCTGCGACCGTTATGTCTTTGAGTTGTTTGCCAAAATAGGTTTCTGAGGCGGCAGCGAACCCGTAGGCGCGGTTGCCCAGAAAGATCTGATTCATGTAGATTTCAAGGATCTGGTCTTTGGTCAGCAGGTGCTCGAGCTTGAAAGTCAACAAGATCTCGTAAATCTTGCGAGTAAAAGTTTTCTCGGACGACAGGTATACGTTTCGGGCAACCTGCATAGTGATCGTTGACGCGCCTTGGCTCTTTGCACGTCCCAAATTTGCAAATCCGGCGCGCACCATACCCAGGTAGTCGACCCCGCCATGTTGATAAAAACGGGCATCTTCAATCGCCAGAACCGCATTGGACATGACTTTGGGTATTTCGTTGATGGGCGTTAAATGGCGGCGCTCTTCACCAAATTCGCCAATCATCGCGCCGTCGCTGGAATAAATGCGCAGCGGTAATTTTGGACGGTAATCGGACAAATCTGAGATTTCCGGCAAATTTGGATATGCCACTGCCAACGCAATTCCTACAAAAATCAAGATCGCCAGTGCGCCTGCTATGGCGATACCGGAAAGCCAAAGCAACGCCCTGACTGCCCAATGAAGCCGGGTTGCTCGCGCGTTAACGGCGCTGTTGGTGCTGTTCTCTGGGGTCTTGATGGACATAAAGTTGCTTGGTGTAATGCGCTCTAATTATAAAAAGACGGGTATCGGCTCTCTGCCTGTTTCCGAGACAGCATTGTTGCCGCGAACCGAAGGCGGGGCACTTTGTCACACTTTCCATGCTTCAAAGTGCCCAATAACGTCTGCTTTTGACAACGCTTAAAGTTTGTTAAAACAGAAAAAACCTTTGCTGGACAACGGGCTTACTGATAGCATTCAAGTGAAATCTTAAGTATTTCTTGCGCTGCGCAAGATAATTTCAGGGGACAGTTTTGATCTCATTGGGGTCGCTTTTTAGTAGTCAGCCAGCACCATTGCTAGGCATAGACATTAGCTCGTCCAGTGTAAAGCTGGTCGAATTGGGCCGCGATAAAGGTGGGAACCTTGTGCTCGAGCGCTGTGCAATTGAGCCCCTCGAGCGAGGTTGGATTACGGACGGCAACATTGAAAAGTTCGATGAGGTTGCAGAGGCCATCCGTCGACTGGTCAAAAAAAGCGGTGCAAAAACCAAAAACGTTGCCATGGCACTGCCGCCTTCGGCTGTGATTACAAAAAAGATCATTTTGCCCGGTGGCATGTCTGATCAAGAACTTGAAACCCAAGTAGAGACAGAAGCTAACCAATACATTCCCTTCCCATTGGATGAAGTCAGCCTCGACTTTTGCGTTATCGGACCAAGTACTACTTCGGTTGGTGATGTGGAGGTATTGATAGCTGCATCGCGCCGCGAGAAAGTGCAAGACATCCAAGGTTTGGCTGAAGCCGCCGGTTTGTCACCTGTTGTTGTGGATGTTGAGTCATATGCCTCGCGCCTCGCGGCCGGTCGCCTTATCAAAAATTTGCCTAACGAAGGCAAAGGGTTGATTGTGGCGCTTTTTGAAATTGGCGCACTGACCACGAGCATGCAAGTCATGCGTGATGAAGAGGTCCTTTATGACCGCGACCAAGCCTTTGGTGGTGCGCAATTAACCCAGCTTATTGTGCGGCAGTACGGTTTTTCCGCGGAAGAGGCGGAATCCAAAAAGCGCAGTGGTGAGTTGCCGGAAGATTACGAAGTGGTTGTCCTGCGTCCCTTTATTGAGACCATGGTTCAGGAGCTTGGACGGGCCTTGCAGTTTTTCTTCACCAGCACGCCGCACAATAAGGTTGACTACATCATGATTGCGGGAGGTTCAGGTGCCTTGCCTGGATTGACGGCGGCAGTCACTCAGCACACATCCTTTCCCTGCAGTCTGCTGAACCCGTTTGACGGCATGGAAATTGGTGATGGTGTGCGTTTGAAAAAAATGACGCGTGAGGCGCCGTCGTATTTGACCTCCTGTGGATTGGCATTGCGGAGGTTTACCTCGTGATCCTTATTAACCTGCTTCCGCACCGCGAGGCTGCACGCAAGCGCCGCAAAGACATTTTTAATGTCACTCTGGCTTTTGCTGCTTTGTTCGGTGGCGTCATCGCTGGCGCCGTGTTCCTTTGGTTCCAATCTGCGATCTCCGTTCAGCAAAACTCAAATGCGGTGGTCAAGGCTGAAATTAAGAAACTTGAAGGTCAAATTTCTGAAATCGCTGGACTTGAGGCTGAAATTACGGCGCTTAGAGCCCGTCAGCAAGCGGTCGAAGATTTGCAATCGGACCGCAACTTGCCTGTGCATCTGCTTACGGAGTTGGTCAATCAGTTGCCCGACGGCGTTTTCATTTCTAAAATGGTCCAAGTTGACCAGGTAGTAACCATTAACGGGTCTGCACAGTCCAATGAGCGTGTTTCGGAGTTGTTGCGTAATCTCGCGAACAATACGCCTTGGTTGGCTAAGCCGGAACTTGTTGAAATCGTTTCGGGTACCGTAGCAATCTCTGCACGTGAGCAAAAGCGGGTGTCTAATTTTTCTATTCGTGTGCGACTCGTGCGCGCAAGTGAAGCCGAAAAATCGCCTAATCCCGCCGGTGCGGCAAGTGCAATCCCCGGTTCACTCGGCGTTTTAGCTGCGGCTTCAGCGGCCAAAAAGTAGCAGGTCAGAAAATGGCAACAAAGCTTTCCACCTCTATTGATTTCGCTGCATTGCAGGAAAAAATTAAGAGCCAATTCAACGATCTGGACCCTAAAGATCCGTCAAATTGGCCGCCGGTCCCTCGTTATGGGCTGTTTTTATTAACGTCAGTGCTCGTCATTGTGGCGCTGTGGTTTGCTTGGTTAAGCGGGTCACAAGATGAGCTTCAAGCCGCTCAGGCCGAAGAAATAAAACTAAAAGATGACTATAAAGCGAAGCTCACAAAAGCTGTCAACTTGGACATTTTGAAGAAGCAGCGCGAACAAGTTCAACAGTACGTCACCCAGCTTGAAAAGCAGCTTCCCAGCAAAGCTGAAATGGATGCACTGCTTTCCGACATCAACCAGGCGGGTCTGGGAAGAAGTCTTCAGTTTGATCTGTTCCGGCCAGGTCAGGTGGCGGTGAAAGAATATTACGCGGAATTGCCAATTGCCATTAAGGTGACAGGTCGTTACCACGACATTGGCGCATTTGCGTCGGACATTGCCAACCTGTCACGTATCGTCACTTTAAACAATCTGTCTATTGCGCCGAAGCAGGATGGAACATTGTCTTTGGATTCGACAGCCAAGACTTTTCGCTATCTCGACAAAGATGAAGTTGCCTCACAACGCAAGGCGACAGGTGCTAAAGGGGCTAAAAAATGAAATTTAGCAACTTTGTTCTGATCTGCTCGGGTGTAGCTTTACTTTCCGGTTGCGGTGCTTCCAAGGAGGACGATATTCGTCAATGGCTGGTGGAGGAGCGCAATCAGACGCGTCCCAAGGTTGCGCCCTTGCCGGCGCCCAAGCAGTTCATACCGCAGTCCTATACCAATGCAAGTGCGATTGAGCCATTCAGCAACCAAAAGCTGACACAAGCGCTCAAGCGTGACTCCGCACAGGTCGCATCCAATGGCGCCTTAGTTGCACCGGAACTTGCGAGACGCAAAGAACCGCTGGAGGCATACCCCATTGATGCTATGGCGCTTGTAGGAAGCATTGTTAAAGGGGGGCAGCCGGTTGCGTTATTGAAAGTGGAAAACTTGTTGTACCAAGTGAAACCGGGTAATTACATTGGCTTGAATTACGGCAAAGTTACAAAAATTTCCGAGACCGAGGTCACAATCCGGGAAATCGTGCAAGACGCTGTTGGGGAGTGGATTGAGCGGGTCGCAAGCCTCCAACTGCAGGAGAAATCAAAATGAATAATCGGCGTTCTCAATTAGGGTTACACATGCTGCACAAGATTTTTTTGGCTTTGACAATTGGTTTGTCATCGTTTTTTGCGCATGCTCAAAATGCCATTGAGTCAGTGTCCGGATCGCTTCAAGGTGGTGCTGAAGTTGTTCGTATTGACCTTTCTAAAGCTTTGGATTCAGTGCCAACGGGTTTTGCTATTCAGGCGCCAGCCCGTATTGCGCTGGACTTCCCGGGCGTGTCAAACGCGATGGGCCGCTCGACCGTTGAGGTGAATCAAGGCAACCTTAAATCGGTCAGCGTTGTTCAAGCGGGTGAGCGCACACGCGTTGTGTTGAATCTGAAACAACCCGCTGCCTACAAGGCTGAGATACAAGGCAAGTCTCTTTTTGTGATTCTCGAGTCTTCTGCTGCTGCGACCAGTCCTTCAGCCGGTGCGTCAACGTTTGCTGAAAACCGGAGTCGTGAAACCGCTCCCATCAAGGACTTGGATTTCCGCCGCTCTGCCGATGGAGCAGGGCGTGTCGTGGTCACCTTACCCAATAATCAGGTAGGTGTAGATATTCGTCAACAAGGGCAGACGCTTGTCGTTGAGTTCATGAAGTCAACTTTGCCGGAAGGACTGCGTCGGCGCCTTGATGTCACTGACTTTGGTACGCCGATTAAGACGATTACCACTGTGCAGTCAGGCGACAAAGTGCGCATGATCATTGAGCCTGCTGGCCAGTGGGAGCATAGTGCTTACCAGAGCGACGAGCAGTTTGTGGTGGAAGTCAAAGAGGTCAAAGTCGATCCTAAAAAGTTGACACAGGGGGTTGGCTACAACGGTCAAAAACTTTCACTGAATTTCCAGAACATCGAAGTGCGCTCGTTGTTACAAGTGATTGCAGACTTCACCAATTTCAATATCGTGACGTCGGATTCAGTGGCAGGCGCGGTAACACTTCGCTTGCAGGATGTGCCTTGGGATCAAGCACTTGACATCATTCTTCAGGCTAAAGGGCTTGGAATGCGCAAGAGTGGAAATGTAATCTGGGTTGCGCCTAAAGATGAAATAGCCTCCAAAGAGAAATTGGATTTGGAGTCATTGGTAGCTGTTCAAGGGCTTGAGCCTTTGAAAACGCAATCGTTCCAAATGAACTATGCAAAAGCGACTGATGTCGCTACGCAACTGTCGGCTGGTGGTGGTACCAGTGCGGCAGCGGGGGCTCGCATTTTGAGTTCGCGTGGCAGTGTCATCGCCGAAGCGCGTACGAATCAACTGTTTGTGACCGACATTCCAAGCAAGCTTGAGCAAGTCCAACAGCTGATTTCCAAGTTGGACATTGCAGTTCGACAAGTGCTGATTGAAGCCAGAATTGTGGAAGCGACAGACAGCTTTGGTAAATCTCTGGGCGTCAAACTCGGCGGCGGCGGCGCGCGTGTGGGAGGCGGGGAGGGTGTTGGCGTTAACGTGTATGGCTCGCCAAGTACCAGCGGCGCAACGACACCTAATTTGAACGTCAGTAACTTTGTCAATTTGCCATCTACAGGAGCTAACGGCATCAATACGCCAGCGGCATTTGCACTTTCCATCTTCGGTGCTTCGGCGGATCAAATTTTGAATCTTGAAATTTCTGCTCTCGAAGCGGATGGCAAGGGCAAGGTCATATCAAGCCCTCGTGTAGTGACTGCGGACCAAATTAAGGCATTGATTGAACAGGGTACTGAACTTCCGTATCAGGTTGCATCTTCCAGTGGCGCAACTTCCATCGCGTTTCGCAAGGCTAATTTGAAGCTTGAAGTTACTCCTCAGATCACGCCAGAAGGCAATATTATTCTGGCGCTTGACGTTACTAAAGATACCGTGGGACAGTTGACACCAGCAGGTTACGCCATTGACACCAAGCACATTCAAACCCAGGTGCTGGTAGAGAACGGCGGAACTGTGGTGATCGGTGGAATATTCACCGAAGACCAATCCGAGAACGAAGCCAAGGTACCGTTTTTCGGAGACATTCCTGGTTTGGGTGTTTTGTTCCGGCAACGTTCAAAGTCATCTACAAAACGTGAAATGCTGGTGTTCATAACGCCCAAAATGCTGGCTGATCGAGGTATCGGTAAGTAGTTTCCCAAGTAAACTCCTTGCCTTTACAACGGATGTTTACTTCAATTGCTCTTAAGTCTGGTGGGCCTGCCCGGCTCCGGAAAAACCACTGTCGGACGACAACTCGCCAGACGCCTTGGCCTGCGTTTTGTCGATTCCGATCATGCAATTGAAACCAGACTGGGTTGTTCCATCCGCGAATTTTTCGAGCGTGAAGGTGAGCCCAAGTTTCGTGACATTGAAGCAGAAGTACTTGACACGTTAACGATCGGGCAAGACAGCGTAGTTTCGACGGGAGGCGGGGCTGTCTTACGCGCTGGTAACCGGGAAAATCTTCACTCCCGCGGGAAAGTCATTTATTTAAAATCAACGCCGGAAGAACTTTACCGGCGGCTGCGACATGACACGAATCGGCCGCTGCTACAGGTGTCAGACCCAATGGGGCGTCTGAGGGAACTCTTTGAGCAGCGAGATCCGCTTTACCGGGAAGTTGCGCACTTTATCCTCGAAACCGGCCGTCCGTCGGTCTCAACACTGGTCAATATGATCGTTATGCAGCTCGAGCTCGGCGAGAACAACACGCCCGGCTAACCAATGCCTATTCGGGTTCAGCCCTAATTGCACCTAAACTCCTGCCCATGACGGCAATTTCTACACATATCGTCCCGATTGAATTGGGCGAACGCAGCTACAAAATTCACATCGGTACCGGGCTCATTGCGGACGCAAGTACTTTCCAAAATTTGCCAAAGGCCAGTTCAGTCATGGTGGTGAGCAACACCACAGTGGCGCCGGTGTATGCGCGCCAATTGTTGACTGCTTTATCGCAGCCGTACGCTACGGTTCACTTGGTTGAATTGCCGGATGGTGAGCAGCATAAAAATTGGGAAACACTGAATTTAATCTTTGATGCGCTGCTCGGGCATGCTTGTGATCGAAAAACACTTGTAGTGGCACTTGGCGGTGGTGTCGTTGGTGATATGGCAGGATTTGCAGCAGCATGCTTTATGCGTGGCGTGCCGTTCGTGCAGATTCCGACGACCTTGCTGTCTCAGGTTGATTCCTCGGTAGGGGGTAAAACCGGGATCAATCACCCGATGGGTAAAAACATGGTGGGCGCGTTCTATCAACCACTTCAAGTGGTTTGCGATATAGACACCTTAAGTTCGTTGCCTCAACGTGAGATCAGTGCTGGGCTGGCAGAGATCATTAAATACGGGCCCATCGCGGACATGGAATTTTTCACCTGGATCGAGCGCAATATAGACGCATTGCTGCAGCGGGATGCATCGGCATTGGCCTATGCGATCCGGCGAAGTTGTGAAATAAAGGCACATGTGGTGGGCCAGGATGAGCGCGAAGGCGGGTTACGTGCCATTCTAAATTTCGGACACACCTTCGGCCACGCAATCGAGGCCGGTATGGGCTACGGTGCATGGTTGCACGGCGAAGCTGTGGGTTGTGGAATGGTCATGGCAGCGCAGTTGTCCCACCAGTTGGGACTGATCGATTCAGCTTTCGTTGACAGATTACGCACGCTAATTGTTCGTGCGGGTTTGAAAGTGGCGGGGCCCGTTCTGGATGCGAAAGACAACGCCGGGCGATATCTCGAATTGATGCGGCATGACAAAAAGGCTGAGGCCGGTGAGATCCGTTTTGTAGTAATCAACGAGTCGTCGCAAGCGTCCATGCAAACGGCACCGGACGCCATGGTGCGCAATGTCATTGATATGTGCTGCACCCCTTGAACGCTCCGTTGTCTGTCTTTGCATGCAACCCTGCCCTATCGCGTGGCAGGCGCTTTCGTGAGGTCTCTGCACCCACACGTACCGATTTTCAGCGCGATCGCGATCGCATCGTTCATTCGTCTGCATTCAGGCGGTTGGTCTATAAAACACAAGTTTTTTTGAACCACGAAGGTGACCTGTTCCGAACCCGCTTGACACATTCTCTGGAAGTGGCGCAACTGGCGCGTTCGATAGCGCGTCCACTGGGTTTGAATGAAGATTTAGTCGAAGCCATATCACTGGCGCATGACTTGGGGCACACACCGTTTGGACATGCCGGTCAAGACGCCCTGCATGATTGCATGGCAGCGTTCGGCGGCTTTGAGCACAATCTTCAAAGTTTGCGGGTTGTTGATAAATTGGAAGAGCGCTATCCAAACTTTGACGGCTTGAATCTGACATTCGAAACCCGTGAAGGTATTCTCAAACACTGCTCATTTGCGAATGCGAAACTTCTGGAAGCTACCGAGCCTGCCTATGCCGACGGTTATGCCGGCATCGGCAGCAGGTTCCTGTTGCACAGGCAGCCCAGCCTGGAGGCACAGCTTTGCAATCTGGCAGATGAGATTGCCTATAACGCTCACGATATTGACGACGGCGTCCGATCCGGGCTCATTACGCCCGCACTTCTAAAAGACGTGGAACTGTATGAAGGGTT
Organism: Comamonadaceae bacterium; assembly: GCA_947373605.1. GTDB lineage: Bacteria > Pseudomonadota > Gammaproteobacteria > Burkholderiales > Burkholderiaceae_C > Allorhodoferax. Next base: position 15,560 of record CANBYM010000031.1, on the reverse strand, counting down.
TCAGCAGGCGGCGCTGACTGCAAATCCCCATCTGGCGAAAGCTAATTTTGCGCGCCGGCTTCTCTATGAAACGATCCGCCTTATGCTGAGTCAGCAGGTCTACGACGTCATTGAATCGACGCAGCTGGCGCTGCAGGTAGCAAAGCCGCTGAGCGTAAGTGAAGTGCGTTTTGCCGGGCCGCTCGTGGTCTTCAGCCAGCCCATGAAAGATAAATCGAAGCGACTCAAGCGGTTCTTGTTTCAACATTTATACCGCCACCCGCGGGTGGAAGAGACGATGTCTCAAGCCAAGCAGGTCGTACGTGAATTGTTCACTTATTACTGCGAGTCGCCCGTTGAGATGCAAGCTTTGTCCGCTACGCGCTCTGAAATGGATTTACGCAATGAAAGTGTAGATTCGACGTCTTTGGCACGTGTTGTTGCGGACTACATTGCCGGTATGACAGATCGTTTTGCGGCTAAGGAGCATGAACGACTTTCTGGAAAACGGTTAATTGCTTGAATAGGACGTACTAGTGCCAGATATCCCATCAATCCCGGACGATGAGTTGGTAATCGCATTGACGGTGCAATGGTTGGAACGCGCGGTCATCGGTTTGAATTTGTGCCCCTTTGCCAGAGGCGTGCACACGAAAGGACAAGTGCATTACGTAGTTAGCCATGCCTGCACTGAAAAGGAACTACTGGAACTTTTGCGTATCGAACTAATGGAACTGCAGAACACGCCGGCATCTATCCGGGACACTACCTTGCTAATAGTTCCGGATCTGATGGATGAGTTTTTGCTTTTCAATAATTTTTTTGAACGGGCAGATAACGTATTGCGGCGAACTGATTTGGAAGGTGTTCTTCAGATTGCCAGTTTTCACCCACGGTACCAGTTCACGGGAACTGACGAGGATGACATCAGCAACTTTACCAACCGTGCTCCATTTCCCACATTGCATTTGTTGCGTGAAGAAAGCATAGATCGTGCGGTAGCCGTATTTCCGCAGGCCGAGCAGATTTATGAAAAGAATATGCAGACGCTTGCGACATTGGGCGCGCGTGGCTGGAATGCATTGGGGCTGTCTATTCAGGCGCATGAAACCATTGAGGAACCCGGGCATGAAAAAAAGTAAGCCTGCTAACGCGAAACCACTTGGGGCCTCTGGCGACCCTGCATTGGCGCAAGAAATCCGGCCCGGTCAGTCCATCGAGTTACTAAAGGAGCTGCACATTCTTACCCGCGAGGGCAAGCTCAATCAGGACTCCCGGCGCAAACTCAAGCAGGTGTATCACCTGTACCAGTTCATCGAAAAATTGATGACCGACTTGCCAGTTCGAGAGGACGCAACATTCACGCTTGCGGACCACGGAGCGGGCAAGTCCTATTTAGGCTTTATCCTGTATGACCTGTACTTTAAAGGCGTTGAGAACAGCCACATCTACGGTGTCGAAACTAGGGCTGAGCTGGTAGATGCTTCCCGTAAGCTGTCTTCGCGATTGGGATTCACGCGGATGACTTTTTTAAATACTAGTGTGACGCAATCAATGGCCGAGGGGACATTGCCCGACAGTATCGATGTCGTAACGGCACTGCATGCTTGCGACACGGCCACAGACGACGCCATTGCATTCGGTTTGCAGAAGCAAGCGCGGGCAATGGTGCTGGTTCCGTGCTGCCAGGCAGAGGTTGCGCGGCACCTGAATCACAGTAAGGCGTTGTCTTTACACCGCACGTCATTGGCAGAACTGTGGCGTCACCCCCTGCACACGCGTGAACTCGGAAGTCAGATTACCAATGTTTTACGTTGCCTGTATCTGGAAGCCAACGGCTACCAGGTCACAGTTACTGAACTGGTCGGATGGGAGCACAGCATGAAAAATGAGCTGATACTCGCACGATATACGGGACAGCGAAAACGCACTGCTGCGGCCCGACTGGCTGATATTTTGAAAGAATTCGGTATTGAAACCCTACTAGACACACGCTTTACAGGCATAAATGACAATCTCGCCGACAACCGAACACCCGATTGAAACGTTACGGATAAGTCACTTTTGAAATTGATTATTGGAGAACACAATGAAAAGAATTATCAACATTACTCTTGCGGCTGCCATTGCAGTCACATTGGCTGCTTGCGCGACCAGCAGTCCAGACGTGATTAAGCGCGAAGACGCACAGCGTATGGCATTAGTGGAAGATGCCGTGGTCCTCACCGTACGTGCGGTCACCATTGACGGCACCCAATCGGGCGTCGGTGCCGCTGTGGGTGGAGTAGTAGGTGCCATTGGCGGCTATGGCGGCAGTAGCATTCAGCGCGAATCCCAGGTGCTCGGCGTGTTGGCCGGTGTAGCCGGTGCTGCGGCGGGGAATGCAGTGGAACGTCTGACCACCAAAGAGCAAGCCACTGAACTGCTGGTGCAATTGAAAGGCGGCGAACGTCGCTCCATTATTCAAGGAGCAGGTAGCGAGAAGTTGGAACCTGGTGACGCCGTAATCATCGTGACAAATGGCGGCAAAGTTCGCGTGATCAAGGCGCCCAAGTAAGGCTTTAAACTCACCAGCCATTCGTTTCCTTTGAATATCTGAATGGCTCGACTTTCCCGTCTGACCCTTGCGGGTTATCCGCACCACGTGATTCAGCGTGGCAACAACGGTCAGGCCATATTTGCGACGCAAGAGGATCATCGGTATTGGCTGGACCTATTGCGGGACAACGCGCGCAAATATTTCGTTGCGGTTCATGCTTATGTGCTGATGGAGAACCATGTACACATCTTGGCAACTCCACAAACGGTGGATGGTTTGCCACAAATGATGCAAGCGATTGGCCGAAGTTATGTGCGCTACTTCAATGCCGCACGTGGGCGAACTGGCACACTGTGGGAAGGGCGCTACCGTTCAACCGTGCTGCAGGCGCAGAGCCACCTTTTGGACTGCATGGCCTACATCGATTTGAATCCGGTGCGTTCGGGTCTGGTGGAAAGCCCAGCCGCATACGCCTGGTCCAGTCATGGGCACTATCTTGGGCGCAAAGTTGACAAATGCATCAGTCCCCATGCACTGTTTTGGGCTATGGGTAATACCCCGTTTGCGCGTGAGGCGGCCTATGCGAAGTTGGTTCGAGAGGGACTGAGCGACGCACAGTTGGTGGAATTGACTGATGCAACACTCAAAGGCTGGGTGCTGGGCGATGCAGAATTTAAGGCGCAACTGGCAAAGCAAACAAGCCGTCGATTGAGCAAAGGCAAAGCGGGACGTCCCGCAGCCCCGCTTAAAACCTCCCAATAGGCATTGACGATCCGGCCAGGATCAAAATCTGAATTTTCTAATGTGTCCCTTATTTATTGGAAATGGAGATAAATTAAATTAAATGAGGTTCTGACCCTGTTTATTTTGCTTGGCACCTTTGTTGCATTGCAGTATCCTTCGATTCCACTGTCATTATTCAGGAGCGCGCCATGACGACGGCTGCAGAAATAAAACACCTCAAGGACCACGGTCTGTATTCCACTTCGCAAGAGCACGATGCCTGCGGTGTTGGCTTTGTTGCACACATTCGCGGGGAAAAGAGCCATTCCATTGTCAAAAATGCGCTGAAAATTCTTGAGAATCTGGACCACCGTGGCGCAGTAGGTGCTGACAAACTTATGGGTGACGGCGCAGGAATTTTGATCCAATTGCCCGATGCTCTGTACCGCGAAGAAATGCGTACGCAAGGCATCACCCTTCCGGCACCAGGAGAATACGGTGTCGGCATGATCTTTCTCCCCAAAGAGCATGCGTCACGTCTGGCTTGCGAACAGGAAATGGAGCGCGCGATCAAGGCCGAAGGCCAGGTACTTTTGGGTTGGCGTGATGTCCCGGTAAACCGTGATATGCCCATGTCTCCTACGGTGCGCGAGAAAGAGCCTATTCTGCGCCAGGTGTTCATCGGCCGCGGTAACGACGTCATCGTGCAAGACGCTTTGGAGCGCAAACTCTATGTAATCCGCAAGACGGCCAGCGCCGCCATTCAGAACTTGCAGCTCAAACATAGCAAGGAGTATTACGTACCCAGCATGTCCAGCCGCACCGTGGTCTACAAAGGCCTGTTGCTGGCCGATCAGGTGGGCGTGTATTTCAAGGACCTAGAAGACGAACGCTGCGTGTCGGCTTTGGGCCTGGTGCACCAGCGTTTCTCTACCAACACATTCCCAGAGTGGCCGCTGGCTCACCCCTACCGCTATGTGGCGCACAATGGAGAAATCAACACCGTCAAAGGCAACTACAACTGGATGAAAGCGCGCGAGGGCGTCATGTCGTCCCCCGTTTTGGGTGCCGATTTGCAAAAGCTGTATCCGATCAGCTTTGCCGACCAATCCGACACAGCGACTTTCGACAACTGTCTGGAACTGCTGACCATGGCGGGTTACCCCATCAGCCAGGCCGTGATGATGATGATTCCCGAACCCTGGGAGCAGCACACCACGATGGACCAGCGCCGAAAAGCGTTTTATGAATACCACGCAGCCATGATGGAGCCATGGGATGGCCCAGCTTCTATCGTGTTTACTGACGGTCGCCAGATCGGTGCCACGTTGGACCGCAATGGACTGCGTCCATCGCGCTACTGCATCACCGATGACGATCTGGTGATCATGGGCTCTGAATCCGGCGTGCTGCCGGTTCCGGAAAACAAGATCGTGCGCAAGTGGCGTTTACAGCCGGGCAAGATGTTCCTGATCGACTTGGAACAGGGCCGCATGATTGATGATGAGGAGCTCAAAGCGAACCTCGCCAACAGCAAGCCCTACAAGCAGTGGATTGAAAACCTGCGCATCAAACTCGATGACGTGTCGTTTGCAGAGCGTCGCCAAGGAGGTGCCATGACAGCTGTCGTCGCGGGTGTTGAGCCTAAGCGCGTAACCGATAAGGTCGCGCTGCTGGACCGCCAGCAGGCTTTTGGATTCACCCAGGAAGATATCAAGTTCCTGATCGCGCCCATGGCCACTGCCGGAGAGGAAGCCATCGGCTCAATGGGCAACGACAGCCCGCTTGCAGTATTGAGTGACAAGAACAAGCCGCTGTACAACTACTTCAAACAGTTGTTCGCGCAAGTGACCAACCCGCCCATCGATCCGATCCGCGAAGCCATTGTGATGTCACTGGTCTCGTTCATCGGGCCCAAACCCAACCTGCTGGATATCAACCAGGTTAATCCGCCCATGCGGCTGGAAGTGTCGCAGCCGATTCTTAACTTTGCTGACATGGCCAAAGTCCGCGAAATTGAAACGCACACGCAGGGCAAATTCCGCAGTTACACGCTGGACATTACCTATCCGCTGGCATGGGGCCATGAAGGTGTGGAAGCAAAGCTGGCATCTCTGTGTGCAGAGGCAGTAGACGCGATCAAAAGCGGCAAGAACATCCTCATCATCAGTGATCGCGGTATTACAGCGACCCAGGTAGCCATCCCTGCGCTGCTGGCATTGTCTGCAGTACATCAGCATCTGGTGAAAGAGGGCTTGCGTACTACCACCGGGCTGGTGGTGGAAACCGGTACCGCACGTGAAGTTCACCATTTCGCGGTGCTCGCGGGCTACGGCGCAGAAGCGGTGCATCCGTATCTGGCCATGGAAACTCTGGCCTCCATGCATCAGGATCTGCCGGGCGACTTGAGTGCCGATAAAGCCATTTACAACTACATCAAGGCGATCGGCAAGGGCTTGTCCAAGATCATGTCCAAGATGGGCGTGAGCACTTACATGAGCTATTGCGGCGCGCAATTGTTTGAGGCTATCGGTCTGTCTACCGAGACTGTGCAGCACTACTTCACCGGCACGCCTAGTCGCGTCGAAGGTATCGGCATATTCGAAATTGCCGAAGAAGGCATTCGCATGCACAAGGCCGCGTTTGGCGACAGCCCGGTGCTGGCCAATGCGTTGGAGACTGGTGGCGAATACGCCTGGCGTGTCCGTGGTGAAGACCATATGTGGACGCCTGATGCCATTGCCAAGTTGCAGCACAGTACCCGTGCCAACAACTGGAATACCTACAAAGAGTACGCGCAGATCATTAACGATCAAAGCAAGCGCCACCTGACACTGCGTGGCCTGTTTGAATTCAAAATTGATCCGGCCAAAGCAATTGCGGTGGACGAGGTGGAGCCTGCCAAGGAAATCGTGAAGCGCTTTGCCACGGGTGCCATGTCGCTGGGTTCTATTTCCACCGAGGCCCATGCCACGCTGGCGCTTGCCATGAACCGCATCGGCGGCAAGAGCAACACGGGCGAGGGCGGTGAAGATCCGGCGCGTTACCGCCAGGAACTCAAAGGCATCCCAATCAAGCAGGGCCAGACCATGGCCGACATCATCGGCAAAGACGTGGTGGAAGTCGATATCCCCTTGAATGACGGTGACAGCCTGCGTTCGCGCATCAAACAAGTGGCTTCCGGCCGCTTTGGTGTGACAGCCGAATACCTCAACAGCGCAGACCAGATTCAAATCAAGATGGCACAGGGTGCCAAGCCTGGCGAGGGCGGTCAGTTGCCCGGCGGCAAGGTGTCTGACTACATCGGACGCCTGCGCCACTCTGTGCCGGGCGTGGGATTGATTTCTCCGCCGCCACACCACGACATTTACTCGATCGAAGATCTGGCTCAGTTGATTCACGACCTGAAGAACGTCGCGCCGCACTCCGGCATCAGCGTCAAGCTGGTATCGGAAATCGGTGTCGGTACCATTGCAGCCGGCGTTGCCAAGTGCAAGGCCGACCATGTGGTGATTGCCGGACACGACGGCGGTACTGGTGCATCGCCATGGTCATCAATTAAGCATTGCGGCAGCCCTTGGGAAATCGGCTTGGCCGAAACCCAGCAGACTCTGGTACTCAACCGGCTGCGTAGCCGCATCCGGGTGCAGGCCGACGGCCAGATGAAGACCGGCCGCGACGTTGCAATCGGCGCTTTGTTGGGCGCTGATGAATTCGGCTTTGCCACGGCGCCGCTGGTGGTGGAGGGCTGCATCATGATGCGCAAGTGCCACCTCAATACCTGCCCGGTCGGGGTTGCTACGCAAGACCCGGTGCTGCGCCAGAAGTTCTCCGGCAAGCCGGAGCATGTGGTGAACTACTTTTTCTTCATCGCAGAAGAAGTGAGACAAATCATGGCGCAGTTGGGCATTCGCAAATTTGATGATTTGATCGGTCGCGCCGACTTGCTCGACATGCGCAAGGGCATCGAACACTGGAAGGCGAGTGGTCTGGACTTCGGTCGTTTATTCGCCCAGCCGCAAGTACCGGCCGATGTGCCGCGTTACCAGGTGCTGGAGCAGGACCATGGTTTGGAGAAGGCACTCGATAACGTGCTGATCGCCAAGAGCCGCGCCGCCATCGACAAAGGCGAGCGGGTGCAGTTCATGGAAGTGGCGCGCAATGTCAACCGCTCCGTGGGGGCCATGCTTTCCGGCGCGGTCACCAAGGTGCATCCTGAAGGTTTGCCGGATGACACCATCCGCATTCAGCTCGAAGGCACGGGTGGCCAATCGTTCGGCGCATTCCTGGCCAAGGGCATCACGCTGTACCTGATTGGCGATGCCAATGACTACACCGGCAAAGGATTGTCCGGCGGTCGTGTGGTGGTGCGCCCCAGCATTGACTTTCGCGGTGTGGCCACAAGCAACACGATTGTTGGTAACACCGTGATGTACGGTGCGACCACCGGTGAAGCATTCTTCAGCGGTGTTGCCGGCGAACGCTTTGCCGTGCGCCTCTCCGGTGCAACTACGGTAGTGGAAGGAACGGGCGACCATGGATGTGAATACATGACCGGAGGTACGGTCGCCGTCCTGGGTAAAACCGGCCGCAACTTTGCCGCCGGCATGAGCGGTGGCCTCGCTTATGTGTACGACGAAGACGGACAGTTTGCCAAGCGTTGCAACACTTCCATGGTGACACTTGAAAAAGTGTTGACGGTAGTGGAGCAGGAAGCGCAGATCGACAAGGCAGTTTGGCACCGTGGTGAAAGCGACGAGGCACAGCTCAAGAAGCTTCTGGAAGACCACAACCGCTGGACCGGAAGCAAACGTGCGCGCGAATTGCTGGACAACTGGGAAGCCTCACGCGCCAAGTTCGTCAAGGTATTCCCGATTGAATACAAGCGCGCTCTGGGTGAAATTAACGCCCGCAAGGTGGCTACGAAAGCTGTCAAGAATGCGGCCGCTAAAAAAGAAACCGTGCCTGCTAAATAAAGCCGCACTGACTTAAATTTCGAGGATCAGAAACATGGGAAAAATTACTGGCTTTATGGAATTCGAGCGCGTCGAAGAGGGGTACAAGCCCATCGTCGAGCGCCTAAAGAATTACAAGGAATTTGTAGTCGGTCTGGATGATGCGCAGGCTAACAAGCAGGCTGCACGTTGCATGGATTGCGGCACACCGTTTTGCAACAACGGCTGCCCGGTAAACAACATCATCCCCGACTTCAACGACCTGGTGTTTCGTGGTGACTGGAAAACTGCCATTGACACCTTGCACAGCACCAATAACTTTCCGGAGTTTACGGGCCGCATATGCCCTGCACCCTGCGAAGCTGCTTGCACTCTCAATGTGAACGATGACGCCGTGGGCATCAAGTCCATCGAGCATGCAATCATCGACCGCGCCTGGCATGAGGGTTGGGTGGAACCACAGTTGCCAAAGGTAAAGACCGGCAAAAAAGTAGCAGTGGTTGGCTCCGGTCCTGCCGGGATGGCGGCTGCGCAACAGCTGGCACGGGTGGGTCACGATGTAACGCTGTTGGAGAAAAATGATCGCGTCGGTGGTTTGCTTCGCTACGGCATCCCGGACTTCAAAATGGAAAAGTCACACATCGACCGTCGTATGGAACAGCTGGTGTCCGAAGGCGTCACGGTTCGCACCGGTGTGCTGGTGGGAGAAATGCCAAAGGCGGGCGCAGCTTCCAAAGTGACCAATTGGGCGAAGGAAACCATTTCCGCTGAACAACTGCAAAACGACTTTGATGCCGTGTTGCTGACTGGCGGTTCCGAACAATCACGCGATTTACCGGTACCCGGCCGCGACTTGGACGGTATCCACTTTGCGATGGAATTTTTGCCGCAACAAAACAAGATCAACGCCGGTGACAAGCTCAAAGGCCAACTGCGCGCCGACGGCAAGCATGTGATCGTGATCGGCGGTGGCGATACAGGAAGCGATTGCGTGGGCACCAGCAACCGTCATGGCGCCGTCAGTGTCACCCAATTTGAGGTGATGCCCGAGCCGCCCGTCGAAGAGAACCGGCCTATGACGTGGCCCTACTGGCCCTTGAAATTGCGCACCAGTTCCAGCCATGAAGAAGGCTGCGAACGCGTTTTCGCGATTTCCACCAAGGAATTCATCGGTGAAAAAGGCAAAGTAACAGGGCTCAAAACCGTGCACGTGGAATGGCGGGACGGCAAGATGGTCGAAATTGCCGGCTCCGAAAAAGTGCTAAAGGCTGACTTGGTGCTGTTGGCGATGGGTTTCGTGAATCCGGTTGCCACCGTGCTGGACGCCTTCCGTGTAGATAAAGATGTGCGTGGAAACGCCAAAGCAACAACCGAATTAACAGGCGGCTATGCCACCAACGTACCTAAAGTGTTTGCCGCCGGTGATATGCGCCGCGGGCAGAGTCTGGTGGTGTGGGCGATCCGCGAAGGGCGCCAGGCTGCCCGCGCGGTCGATGAGTTCCTGATGGGAACAAGCGATCTGCCGCGATAATGTAGGCGTTATCCCTTATCATTCAAAAGCCGGACATCGCCCGGCTTTTGTTTTTTATGGCTGCTACACCTTCTGCTTCTTCCTTGATTGAATTTCGCAACGTTCGCTTCGGTTACGGCGAACGGGTGATTCTTGACGAAATCTCTTTTTCTATCCCCCGCGGCAAAGTCACTGCACTGATGGGCGCCTCGGGCGGCGGTAAAACGACCGTGATGCGCCTGATCGGCGGACAGTACCAGGCGCAATCCGGGGATGTCATTCTTTACGGCACGAACCCGGACAGCGTGCCTGTGAACGTGGGTACTTTAGGGCGCGAGGCCTTGTATGTGGCGCGCCGTCGTATGGGCATGCTGTTCCAGTTCGGCGCGCTGTTTACCGACCTGAGTGTGTTTGACAACGTAGCGTTCCCGCTGCGCGAGCACACCAATCTGGCGCCGGAATTGATTCGCGATATCGTGCTCATGAAACTCAATGCAGTAGGTCTGCGCGGTGCACGTGACCTCATGCCTTCCGAAGTGTCCGGCGGTATGGCCCGGCGCGTGGCACTGGCCCGCGCGATTGCTTTGGACCCCGAATTGGTCATGTATGACGAGCCCTTTGCTGGTCTGGACCCGATCTCGCTGGGCACGGCAGCGCGCCTGATCCGTCAACTCAATGATGCGATGGGACTAACCAGCATCATCGTGTCGCATGACCTGGACGAAACTTTTCACATTGCCGATCAGGTCATTATTTTGGCAAACGGAAAAATTGCGGCACAAGGTACGCCGCATGAAGTGCAAAACAGCGATAACCCGTTGGTGCACCAGTTTGTCAACGCACTGCCCGAAGGGCCAGTGCAATTTCATTACCCCGCCGTTGAAATCGGGCAGGACTTCATGAACGGGGTGCAAAAATGAGCTGGTACCACCCTTCCGAGCTGGGATTCTCTGCCAGAAAAAAGCTGGCTGACTTTGGATTTGGTGCGCGCCTGTTTATGCGTCTGATGGGCTCGCTCGTGCCTACCCTCAAGCGTCCGGCATTGTTGCGCGACCAGATTCATTTCATGGGCAATTATTCGCTGGCGATCATCGCCGTGTCGGGTGTTTTTGTCGGTTTTGTGCTGGGCTTGCAAGGGTATTACACCTTGCAGCGCTATGGATCTTCAGAAGCCTTAGGGCTGCTGGTGGCGCTCAGTCTAGTGCGTGAGTTAGGCCCGGTCATCACCGCGCTTTTGTTCGCCGGCCGTGCTGGCACATCGTTGACCGCCGAGATTGGCCTGATGAAGGCTGGTGAACAGCTAAGCGCCATGGAAATGATGGCGGTCGATCCGGTGCAGCGCATTCTTGCACCACGCTTCTGGGGTGCGGTCATTGCAATGCCCCTGCTGGCCGCCGTGTTCAGTGCGGTGGGTGTGCTCGGTGGGTGGGCCGTGGGTGTGGCCATGATCGGCATTGACGCAGGGTCGTTCTGGAGTCAGATGCAAGGCGGCGTTGACGTTTGGGCTGACGTTGGCAACGGGGTGCTCAAGAGCGTGTTTTTTGGTTTTGCGGTAAGTTTTATTGCCTTGTTACAAGGCTTCGAGGCGCAGCCCACGCCTGAGGGCGTGGCCTTTGCAACTACCCGTACGGTGGTTGTGGCTTCATTGACAGTGCTGGGGTTGGATTTCATTCTGACTGCCATGATGTTTAGTATTTAGAGGAAGAAGATATATGCAACGCTCTAACAAAGATGTGTGGGTTGGTCTATTTGTCATTTTGGGTGCATTGGCTTTGCTGTTTTTGGCGCTCCAGTCGGCGAATTTGTTGACCCTGAGTTTTGACAAAGGCTACCCCGTGACCGCCAAGTTTGACAATATCGGCAGTCTCAAGCCCAAAGCGGCGGTTAAGAGTGCCGGCGTCGTTGTGGGCCGGGTGGATTCCATTACCTTTGATGACAAGTCTTTCCAGGCCAAGGTCGCCATGTCTATGGACAAGCGCTATACCTTTCCCAAAGACAGCTCACTCAAAATCTTGACGGCCGGGTTGCTTGGCGAACAATATATCGGCATTGAAGCTGGCGCTGACTCCGCCAACCTGGCCGCCGGTGACAACATCAGCACAACCCAGTCTGCGGTGGTGTTGGAAAATCTGATCAGCCAGTTCCTATACAACAAGGCCGCAGACGGCCCGAGCGCTGATAAGGCCAAGTAATGCGGACCTTTTTTTATCGGGTATTGCTATTGGCAGCTGTGCTGGGCTTGCAAGCCTGTGCAACCGTAAAGACCCCCGACCCGCGTGATCCATTCGAGTCTTTCAATCGATCGGTATCGAGTTTTAACGATGGTCTGGACAAAGTGGTAATCAAACCGGCCGCGACGGTTTACAAAGGCGTTACGCCCAACTGGATGCGTACCGGCGTACGGAACTTTTTTAACAATCTTCAAGACGTATGGTCCGTTGTAAACAACGGATTGCAGGGCCGCGGACAGGACATGGGTGACAGCATCGGTCGTGTCATGCTCAACACCAGCTTTGGCCTCTTGGGTCTGATTGATATTGCCAGCGATGCCAATATTGAGAGACACACGACCGACTTCGGTATGACTTTGGGACGCTGGGGCGTAGGTGCCGGGCCCTATGTCGTATTGCCGCTGCTTGGGCCTTACACATTGCGTGAAGTAGGCGCCTTACCGGTGGATTGGAGTGGCGATCTGGTTTACCAACTTGGCGATCAGACAACCGTGTTGGAGATGACCGGGCTCAAGCTTGTCGACTACCGCGCCTCATTGTTGGGTGCGGGTGATGTGGTGGAGGGTGCCGCGCTGGATAAGTACTCCTTCAACCGCGATGCCTATATGCAACGACAGCGCAACAAACAGTACGACGGCAATCCGCCCGAAGACGATACACAACCTTGACAAGCCGTTACGACTTTGCGGGTAGGTGTTTACGATGGAAGCTCATAATAGAGAGCCTGTTCTTGTTGAGAAAGTGGATATGAAAAGAGAATTTTTACGTAAATTGCTGGTGGGACTTTCCGTTGTGGCCGGATTGGGTTTGTCAGTGGCAGTACACGCCGAAGATGAAGCGCCGGATGCCATGATCAAGCGTCTGTCGTCAGACGTGCTTGACACCATTCGGGCTGACAAATCTATCAAGTCCGGTGACATCAATAAAGTCATTGCGCTGGTGGATTCACGCATACTGCCGAATCTGAATTTTCAGCGCATGACGGCTTCTGCTGTCGGCCCCGCTTGGCGCCAGGCCACGCCGGAGCAGCAGAAAAAGCTTCAAGACGAATTCAAGACTCTGTTGGTGCGTACTTATTCCGGTGCGCTGGCGCAGGTGACCGATCAGACGATCACGATGAAACCCTTGCGCGCCAATCCGGACGACAAAGAGGTTGTGGTCCGTTCCGAAATCAAGGGCGGTGGAGACCCTATTCAACTGGATTACCGGTTAGAGAAAACGCCGGGCCAGGGTGCAGGCTGGAAAATCTATAACATCAACGTCTTGGGCGTCTGGCTGGTAGAGACTTACAAAAGTCAATTTGCCCAGGAAATTAATGCCAAGGGGCTGGACGGTTTGATTGAATCCCTGGCTGAGCGTAACAAGGCTAACGCGGCTTCCAAGAAAGGCTGATATGTTGATATTGCCCACCACTTTGACCCAGAACCAGGCACAAGGTTGTCTGGATGAGTTGACTGTCGGCGTTCAACGCGAGGCGGATGCACAGGTGGTGGTCAATGCAGCCCCCCTCAAGAGTTTTGATTCTTCGGCACTTGCAGTGTTGCTGGCATTGCGCCGCGAATGTGCACGCGCAGGTAAGCGATTTGCGGTGCAGGGTCTGCCAGATCGTCTGCGTGATCTGGCCGCGCTTTATGGAATAGAAGGCTTACTGCCAAGCGTTTGATCCCTGCGCGGGTAAAATGGCGGTCTCCAATGACTGCCATCTCCTTCCAATCCGTCTCCAAGGCTTACGCCTCTCCCAAAGGCCCCAAAGGCAGCACTTTTCTTGCGGTTGACAACGTCAGCCTGAACATTGAAGAAGGCGAATTTTTTGGCTTGCTAGGTCCCAATGGCGCGGGTAAAACCACCATGATCAGCATGCTGGCGGGTTTGAGCCGGCCAACTTCGGGCACTGTCAGTGTTTTGGGCAGCAATGTCCAAATTGACTTTGCGCAAGCCCGTCGCAAGCTCGGTGTCGTACCACAGGAGCTGGTGTTTGACCCGTTTTTCAATGTGCGCGAAGCCTTGCGTATTCAATCCGGTTACTTCGGCGTTAAAAATAACGATGCGTGGATTGACGAATTGCTCGAATGCCTGGGGCTGGCCGATAAGGCCAATGCCAATATGCGCCAACTTTCGGGCGGCATGAAGCGCCGCGTTCTGGTGGCGCAAGCCCTGGTGCACAAACCGCCGGTCATCGTGCTTGACGAGCCTACGGCGGGTGTGGACGTGGAATTGCGCCAAACCTTGTGGCAGTTCATTGCCCGCCTGAACAAGGAAGGCCATACCGTTCTGCTTACGACCCATTATTTGGAAGAGGCAGAGGCGCTGTGCGGGCGCATTGCCATGCTCAAAACCGGGCGTATTGTGGCCCTGGACAAAACCAGCGATTTGCTCAAGGCTGCGTCAAGCAATGTGCTGCGCTTCAAACTGGACGCTGAGTTGCCCGAAGCGCTTGCTGCCAAAGCGCGTGTCACAGGACGCATTGTTCAATTGCCTGCCCACGATGCGCTGGAGGTGGAGCGCTACTTGTCGGTCCTTCGGGAAGCAGGGCTGGTGGCGCATGACATTGAAATCCGCAAGGCGGATCTTGAGGATGTGTTTTTGGACGTGATGACCCAGCATAGTGACTCCGTTCAAGCAAGCGGCGCGGGGGCAGGTGCATGAACGGCTGGCAAACGCTTTTTTACAAAGAGGTTTGGCGCTTCTGGAAAGTGGCATTCCAAACTATTGCCGGCCCGGTGCTGACTGCCATGCTTTATTTGCTGATCTTCGGCCACGCACTGGAAGACCATGTGAAGGTGTATGACTTAGTGAGCTACACCGCCTTCCTGGTGCCTGGGCTTGCCATGATGAGCCTGTTGCAAAACGCATTTGCCAATAGTTCATCCTCGCTCATCATGAGCAAGGTGATGGGCAATTTGGTGTTTTTGCTTCTCACGCCATTGTCATATGTGCACTGGTATGTGGCCTACGTGGGCGCCGCTGTTGTGCGCGGTGTGATTGTGGGCGTCGGCGTGTTTGCTGTCTCGGCCCTGTTTACTCACGTCAGTTTTGTAGCGCCCGTTTGGATTGTGACTTTTGCGCTGATGGGGGCTGCATTAATGGGTACGCTGGGATTGATTGCCGGTCTGTGGGCGGAAAAATTTGACCAGTTGGCCGCGTTTCAAAATTTTGTAGTTATGCCCATGACATTTTTGAGCGGCGTGTTTTACTCCATTCATTCTCTGCCTTCGTTTTGGCAAGGCGTGAGCCATTTCAACCCCTTCTTTTACATGATCGACGGGTTCCGTTACGGATTTTTTGGTGTGAGCGATGTCTCCCCATGGCTGAGCTTTGCCGTGGTGGGCGTCGCTTTGCTGTGCGTGTCTGCGCTTGCGCTGCAATTGCTGCGTACCGGCTACAAAATCCGTAGTTGAACCCCGATAAACAATATGACCGCTGACCAACTTCAATCCCTGATTACCGCCGGACTGGCGTGTGAGAAATGTGAGCTCGAGGGCGACGGGCGCCACTGGTACGCCACCATCGTGTCGCCCGCGTTTGAGGGCAAGCGTTTGATTCAACGCCACCAGTTGGTTTATGCCACGCTGGGCGACCGCATGAAAACAGACGAAGTGCACGCTTTGTCGATGAAAACTTTT
>CANBYM010000030.1 GCA_947373605.1 Comamonadaceae bacterium | reverse complement strand
GCCTCTTCAAGGCCGCGTTTTTAACCGCGGCCGTCGCGCGGGCCATCAGGGTGGAGGCGGCTTTGGCCCGTTCGCCCAGGGCCAGGGTGTACTCGGAGGTGTTGGTCGCATTCATGGGGCGTATTTTCGCCGATTGCAAGCCTTGTGCGTCACAATGCCGTGATGAGCTCCACTTCCCGACTGTCGGTGCGCACCTATGGCCATGCGCCAGGCGGGCACACGCACGATCATTTTCAAGTGATCTGGCCTTTGCATGGCTGTCTGGAACTTGAAGTTGAAGGCAAGGGCGTAGCCTTGCAGGTGGGTGAAGCACTGGTGGTTCGTCCCGGCGACCGGCATGACTTTGAATCCCGCAGCGGCAGCCGCTGTTTGGTACTCGATAGCACCAATCCGCTATGGCAGCACCGCAAGGATCGCCCCGAATACGCGCGCTCCGCAAGCCAAATGGCCGCGTTTTTAGCCATTGCGTTAGAGGAAAAACTACCGCTAGCCTTGGTGTCCGGTGAGCAACTGCTGGCGCAAAGCTGGGGGCCATCGCACATTGCCAGCAAAGTGCGTCGCAAGGTGGATTGGGAGATGCTGACCGCTTGGACCCGGGTACGCTTGGGTCAGAAATTGCGCGCTGCGGATATTGCCGCGTTGACACACTTGAGTGAGAGCCAGTTCCGCGCGCGTTGCCAGGAAGAATTAGGGATGACGCCTATGCAGTGGATTCGCAGTTTGCGCCTTGATAAAGCGGTGCAGCTTCGCGAGGCAGGATTGAAGATGAGCGAGGTAGCTGCGCGCGTTGGCTACGAGACACCGTCCGCATTAACTGCTGCTTTGGGCAAACACCTGCCGCGCTAACCGGCGTTTTGCGAATACGGACGCGTGTTTTGCAACGATTGCCAAGTTATTCTTCCGGCATGAAAGCAGACTTGCTGGCGCTAGCCGCTATTGCCTTGTGGGGTTCACTGGCGCCTTTGGGCGTCAGGCTGGCCCATATTCCTCCTTTTCTTTTGACCGGACTAGGATTGCTGGTGGGCAGTGTGATTGCGCTGCCGCTGGCGCGATTCCGGCTGTCACGCTGGAAGGTGCCGCTGTCGACCTTGATGGTGGGCATCTATGGACTCTTTGGTTTTCACTTTCTTCTCTTCATGGCGTTGCGCAATGCCCCGGCGGTGGAGGCCAACCTCATCAATTATTTATGGCCGCTGGGCATGGTGGTGATGGCGCCCTTGATCCTGAAAGGCGTTGCATTGCACGGGCGCCACATCGTGGCCGCACTTATCGGCTTTGCCGGTGCCGCAATCGCCATTCTGGGTCGTAGTGGTTCCACTTTTGCGGGGGACGGCTTTCACTCGGGCTACGCCATTGCGCTGGCGTCGGCCTTTGTTTGGGCCAGCTATTCGCTGCTGACCCGCCGCCTTCCCGCATTTCCAACCGCGGCAGTGGGCGGCTTTGCGGCCGCCTCCGGTTTACTGTCGCTGCTGTGCCACGCACTGCTGGAACCATCGATTGTGCTGAGCACGCAAGACTGGATGTTGATCATCGTTCTGGGCCTCGGTCCTTTGGGCGGCGCTTTCTTCCTTTGGGATGCAGCGATCAAACTCGGCGATACCCGTCGCATCGGGCTGCTGGCATTCGCCACACCCATTTTATCGACCGTGTTACTGCTCATCACAACCGGTCAGCCTCTGCAATGGAATGTGGCGATTGCTGCAACGCTGGTGGTTGGTGCTGCCGTTTGGGGCAGCCGCTAATGCGCTCCGGGCGCCCTTGGCGCTCATGGGCCACCGTGCTGGCGCTGGAAACTGCGCTGATTCTATGCTGGAGCGGTGGATTTGTGGGCGTGCGCTTTGCCATTGACTACGCACCCATCTTCCTGATTTTGATGTGGCGAAGCCTGTTGTCGGGGCTTTTTTTGTTGCCATTAGCAGTGCTCAAAGGGCCGCGTATGCAAAGACGGGCGGTGCTCGAGCACATCGCGTTTGGCGTTTTGGCCATGTCAGGGTATCTGGCGGGCTACTCGCTGGCAATTGCCCATGGCGCACCAACTGGAATTGTGGCGCTGATCACCGACATGCTGCCGCTGGCCGTTGCGCTGATGTCCTGGCCGATATTGGGCCAGGCACTGACTGGGCGGCAGTGGTTCGGCTCCTCAGTTGGCGTAATGGGTGTGCTGATTGCGTCCGGTTGGTCGGGTGGAAACGCCAATGCATCCTTGTGGACCTATGCCCTGCCGGTGCTGGGAACCACTGCGCTGGCCTTGGCAACGTTGTTACAAAAGCGCAGTGCGTCCGGCGCCATGCCGGTGTACCAAAGCTTATGCGTCCAGTGCCTTTCTGCCGCGGTGATCTTTGCCGGATTTGCATGGAACGAGGGCGGCGTCCTTCCGGTCATGAACCGAGAGTTCATCGGAGGCATTCTCTGGCTGGTGTTTATTGCTACGTTCGGGGCCTGGGGGCTGTACTACATCGCGCTGCAAAAGTCATCGCCGGCACGGGTCACAGCGGTTTTGTACGTCAGCCCACCCGTCACCATGTTGTGGGCTTGGGCTGTATTCAACGAGCCCTTGTCTTGGGCCATGGCGATCGGTTTTTTGGTGTCGCTCGCAGGTATTGCCATTGTGGCCGGTGCGCAAAAGCTCACACATTGACCGGTATGGAACTCTCCATACGTTAACGCGTGCGGGCAGCAAGACTTGCGCCACCCGAAGCCGGCACCGCCGCACACAAGACACATAGTTGCAAAGCTAACCGGTGTAATGACTGCCACCCGGTAAGCGGCCAGTCCGGCTGTTTCAAGCCTTTGACGATGCCATCGACTAGATGCGCCGACTGCAGCAGTTCCGCCAGTTTGGCGCCACTTAACTTGGGCAATACCCGCTCGAACAATCGTTCCTTGGGTCCCCAAATGCGGTTTTCACGCAAGGCCATGGGCATGGGGCGGCCTTCGGCAATCGCGTCTTTGACCCGCTTTAAAGCGCGAATATCTTCGGCCAGGGTGTAGTGCACCAGGACCTCGGCTTCGCCTTCGGCCTGCAGACCGTCCAGCATGCGCTGCACGCGCTGCGGGTTACCTGCCAGTACCGCCTCGGACAACTTGAACACGTCGTAACGCGCTACGTTGAGCACGGCGCTTTCCACCTGTTCAAACGTCAGCTCACCGGCATATCGGTCTGCCGGAAACAGTAGCGCAAGTTTTTGAATTTCCTGATGCGCCGCCAGCAGGTTGCCTTCCACCCGATCGGCAAAAAATTGCAGCGTGCGTTGTCCGGCTTCACCGCTTTCGACATGCTGGCCTTGCGCATTCAGGCGCTGTGCAATCCACTGCGGCAATGCATTACGCTCCACCGGCTGCACTTCCAAGGTGACGCCAAAACTCTCCAGCGCAGTAAACCACGCGGCGGATTTGGATGTCTTGTCCATGCGCGGCAAGGTAACGATGGTGAGCGTGGAATCATTGCCCTGCGACTGTTCGGCCAGCTGCTGCAAGGCCACACTGCCATCTTTGCCCGGCTTGCCGCTGGGGATACGGATTTCCACAATCTGCTTGTCGGCAAACAGGCTGAGCGATCCGCCTGCAGCCAGCACCTCGCTCCAGTCGTAGTGCGCGCCTGACACAGTATGCGACGTGCGCTCCGTGTAGCCCTGCGTGCGAGCGTGGGCGCGGATTGCATCCAGGGCCTCCTGTTGCAGCAACGGTTCGTCACCGTGCAGTGTGTATAGGGTTTTCAACCCGCGTTGCAGGTGGTTACTGAGTTGGCCGGAGGCGATTTGCATGGGGCAAGTTTAGCGCCCCAAGGCTTTCGCAAATTGCCGCTTATGCGGCGCGGCGAAGGTGCGGCCCTGCGGCCATTGCGCAACCGAACAGGTTTTTGGGATCGTCCAGTGTGGGCACCAAGTCCAGTGTGCTGCCGATGCCGAGTTTTTGTGACAACGCATGCACATAGCGCAGCGCGGACAGATCTTCCAGCGCAAAGCCCACCGAGTCAAACAAGGTGACTTGCGAAGCGTTGTCACGGCCCGCAATGGTGCCGGCAAGCACTTGCCACAAGGCGTGGGTGACAAAGTCCTGCGGCATTTGCTGCAACTCACCTTCAATTCGGGTTTGGGGTTCGAACTCGACGAACACTTTGGCGCTATTCAGAATGGCCGCCTGCAGCTCGGTCTTGCCGGGGCAATCACCACCTACAGCGTTGATGTGCATGCCGGGCGCAATCATGTCCGCCGTCAAAATGGTGGCGTTGGTTTTGTCGGCGGTTACCGTGGTGACAATGTCGGCGCCTTGCACTGCCTCGCGGGTAGAGGCGCAGCGCACGACCGTTAGCGCGCCGCTGTCAGTCCAGAAGCGCAGGTTGGCAACCATTTTGTCGGTGGCGCGGCTGTCTACGTCAAACACGCGCAGCGTGGTGATGCCAAGTTGCGTCATGAAGGCAATGGCCTGGAACTCGCTTTGCGAACCGTTGCCGATCAGCGCCATAACGCGACTCTCTGGCCGTGCCAGTGCCTTGGCTGCAACCACGCTGGTTGCAGCAGTGCGCAGCGCAGTAGTGATGGTTAATTCGCTGAGCATGGTGGGGTACCCCGTCGCCACATCGGCCAGCAGGCCGAAGGCCATGACGGTGGTCAGTCCTTGCAATGGGTTCTTGGGGTGTCCGTTGACATATTTGAAGGCGTACAGCGCGTCGTCCGACACAGGCATGAGTTCAATCACGCCGTTTGCCGAGTGGTTAGCCGTACGCGGAGACTTATCAAACGCATCCCAGCGCAAAAAGTCTTCGCGAATGCAATCGCCCATCTCGGCCATCATGCGGTCAGCGCCATGCTTGGCTACTAGTTGCTGCATGTCTGCAACGTCAATATATCGGGTCATAGGAGTCTCCATCCAAGCCCATAAGTCTAGGTTTGAAGACGCATCGGGTAGCGACGAAAGCTGCTGGGGCGATTGCCTTAAACGGCTGAAGTCGGCAGGAAAACTTCCGTTTCGGAAGCGCCCTTTCCGCCAACGGAGTGGATTTGATTACGGCGTGTTGCGCACGGTTAGTGGAAAACCTGCGAACTCCTTGACGGTCTGCAACTCAGTGCTGGTTACTACTTTGTCAATGCCAAGTCCAACATCATCAAGCCATGCGCTAGTGAGATCACGGTAGTGCGCCAGGTCGCGGCATGCCAGACGCACCAGATAGTCATAACGACCACTCACCAGATAACAGGCCAAGACTTCGGGACAGTCCACCATTGCACGCTCGAAGCGCTGCACCGTGGCCTGACGCTGATCTTTGAGTGCAATTTCCGCAAACACGGACACATGCTCACCGATGGCCGTGCGGTGCAGCATGGCGCGGTAGCCCTCGATCAGGCCATCGTCTTCAAGCCGCTTGACGCGGTTCAACGTAGCACGCGCCGACAAATTGACCGCCTCGGACAAGGCTTGCGCGCTCAAGCGCCCATCGCGCTGCAGCATCTCCAGCAAGGTGCGGTCAATGCGGTCCAGCGCCATTTATTCCTGCACCCCGGTCAGTTTGGCCGCCGCCAAACGGCGCATCAACTGCTGGGCGATATCCGTTTGCATGTCGCGGTACAAGAGCGCTTCTTCATTTTCCTTGGCCAGCACCACGGATTCATTGAAGCTGATGTCACGGTTCTGTTCGATCTCCGTCAGTGGAATCAGCTCACGACCCTTAGGCGTGCGCAGTTTGAAGAACACCCGCAATCGCAATTGGTACTCGCGCACCTGACCGGATGTGTTCACACCCACCACAATTTTTTCACGCAGCTCCTGCACGATGTCCAAAATGACATCGGGCAACGCGCCTCCGGCACCTGGCGCCACTGGCACCAGCGAGTCACTGAAGTAACGCGCCATATCGCCCGCCACGCCCGCCCCGCGTTCGGGGTTGACTGCAATGGTCTTGAAGGGCATGGGCTGTGCCGTACGCAACTTGAACCCGCAGCCTTCCAACACCAAGGCCGCGGCGGCGGCACTCAGCAGGGTGTTCAACAGGGTTCTGCGTTGCATGGCTGCGGGCTCAAATAACGATGTTGACCAGGCGACCGGGCACGACGATGACTTTCTTGGCTGGCGCACCGGCCGCAAAGTTCTTGAACACGTCACTGGCCAGCGCTGCGGCCTCAATCGCAGATTTGTCCGCTGCCGCGGGCACCACCACCGCGCCGCGCAACTTACCGTTGATTTGCAGGACCAGTTCAATTTCATCTTGCACCAGTGCGGGCGCATCCACCAGCGGCCATGGCGCATCCAGAATGTCACCCAAATGCGCGGCGTAGCCGAGGTCGGCCCACAGCGTGTGTGCCAAGTGCGGGGTAGCGGGATAAAGGCAACGCAGCAAAATGCCAAAGCCTTCGACAAGCGCGACTTGCGCACCGGCACTGTCCAGCGCTTTGAAGTCTTCCAAAGCGTTGATCATCTTCATGGCACCGGAGACCACCGTGTTGTACTGCATGCGCTGGTAGTCGTAGTCCACCTGCTTGAGCACCGTGTGCATCTCCAATCGCAGTGCCTTGGCCTCTTTGTCGAATTGCACGTCCTTCAAACTAGCGGCGCCGGCCACACTTTTGTGCGCAGCAGTTGCATCCATGCCGGAGAGCTTGAATCCGAAGTTCCAAACCCGGCGAAGGAAACGGTAACTGCCTTCCACGGCAGCGTCATTCCACTCCAGGGTAGCCTCGGGCGGTGCAGTAAACATGGTGTAGATGCGGGCGGTATCGGCACCGTATTTCTCAATGAGGTCTTGCGGATCGACGCCATTGTTCTTGGACTTGGACATGGTGCCCACGCCCTCGTAGTCAATATCCGTACCCACGGGTAGCAATCCATCACCGCTCTCAGCAGCACGAATCAGTTTTGCGCCGCAAACCTTGCCCGCAGCGTCCACCACGTTTTCAACATCGTGTGGCCAGAAATAGTCTTTGCCGCCTTTGGCGGTGCGGCGGCTGTAGATGTGGTTAAGTACCATGCCCTGGGTCAGCAGTTTGGTAAACGGTTCGTCCACCTTCACCAGCCCCATATCACGCATCACCTTGGTCCAGAAGCGTGCATACAACAAGTGCAGGATGGCATGTTCAATGCCACCGATGTACTGGTTCATGGGCATCCAATATTCCGCCCCGTCAGCTACCATGTGTTCGGTGTTGGTGGGGTCGCAATAGCGCATGAAGTACCACGAGCTATCGACAAACGTATCCATGGTGTCTGTCTCACGGCGCGCTGCTTTGCCGCACACCGGGCACACCACACCAGCGTGAAATCCCTCGTGCTTGTGCAGGGGGTTGCCCGAACCGTCAGGTACGCAGTCCTGAGGCAGCACGACCGGCAAATCTTTTTCCGGCACCGGCACCGCACCGTGGTCTTCGCAATGAATGATCGGTATGGGCGTACCCCAGTAACGCTGGCGGCTCACACCCCAGTCGCGCAGGCGCCAGGTAACTTTCTTCTCGCCCAGGCCCTTGGCTTGCAGCGCATCGGCCACAGCATTAACCGCTTCCTTGTAGCCCATGCCGCTGAACACGTCGGAGTTCACGGTGACGCCACGCTGCTTGTCGCCGTACCAGTCCTGCCAGCGGGAATGGTCATACGTCAGGCCGTCAATATGCACCACATCGTCAATGTGCAGGCTGTACTTTTTGGCAAATTCAAAATCACGCTCGTCGTGTGCGGGCACGCCCATCACAGCGCCGTCGCCATAACCCATGAGCACGTAGTTGCCCACCCACACATCCACAGGGCGGCCGGTTAGCGGATGCGTGACTTGCTGGCCGGTGGGCATGCCGAGCTTTTCTTTGACCGCAAGTTCCGCCTCGGTGGTGCCGCCCCCTTTGCATTCTTCAATGAACTTTGCAAGCGCAGGGTTGGCGGCGCCTGCGTGCGCGGCCAGCGGATGCTCCGGCGCCACCGCACAAAAGGTAACACCCATGATGGTGTCGGCACGGGTGGTGAACACGTACATCTTTCCGTCGCCGATCAACACGTCATTTGCATCACGAATGTCATGGGTGAACGCAAAGCGCACGCCCTCCGACTTGCCGATCCAGTTCTCCTGCATTAGGCGCACGCGCTCGGGCCAGCCATTGAGCGTGGCCTTGTCATTACCAATCTGCACATGGTCGAGCAGCTCTTGCGCGTAGTCAGTGATCTTCAGGTAGTAGCCGGGGATCTCACGCTTTTCTACCGTCGCGCCGGTGCGCCAACCCTTGCCGTCAATCACTTGCTCGTTGGCCAGCACGGTCTGGTCCACCGGGTCCCAGTTCACGACCTGGGTCTTGCGATAGGCGATGCCTTTTTCCAGCATTTTCAAGAACAGCCATTGGTTCCACTTGTAGTAGGTGGGGTCGCAGGTGGCCACTTCACGGCTCCAGTCGATGGCCAGGCCCATCGCCTGCATCTGGCCTTTCATGTAGGCAATGTTTTCGTAGGTCCACTTGGCGGGCGGCACTTTGTTTTTTAGCGCCGCGTTTTCAGCCGGAAGACCAAAGGCATCCCATCCCATGGGCATGAGCACGTTGTGCCCGTTCATGCGCAGGTAGCGCGTGAGCATGTCATTGATGGTGTAGTTGCGCACATGACCCATGTGCAGCTTGCCGCTGGGATAGGGCAGCATGGAGCAGGCGTAAAACTTTTTCTTCGGATTGCCTTGGGCATCCATGGCGTTTTCGACCACGCGATAGGCGGTGAGGCCTTCCCATAATGGCTGGGACCAATGGGCTTGCGCCGCTTTTTCAACGTCGGTGTGTTGGTATTTGTCTTGCATGGATTCGGGGTGCGGCACAAAGGCCGTCAGAGGAGCTGCTTGCAGCGATTTTAGGCGCTGCTTGCACGCGGGCTACGGACGGGCCGCCGCCTTTGCGTCGGCAATGAAGCCTATGTGGTTTAAACCTGCCTTTTGGGCCAGCCCCATGACCTCGACCACGCGTCCATAGGGCACGGTGGTATCGGCACGCAGACGCAACTCGGCATCGGGATTGGCTTTGGCTGTTTGCTCCATCAAACCCGCCATGGCTTCCGCGGTTTGGGGCGTATCGCCCACAAAAATTTCACCGGCAGGCGTAATGGTTACAACGATGAATTTCGGGGTCTGCGAGGCCGATGTGCCAGCCGCCTTGGGCAAATCCACGCGCACCGAGCTGACGAGCAAGGGCGCAGTGATGATAAAAATCACCAGCAGCACCAACATCACATCGATCAGTGGGGTCATGTTGATGTCGCTCATGGGAGCTGCGCTGCTGCTGCGCTCCAAGCGCCCGAAGCCTGCGCCTTCTGCTGCATTGCGCCCCGATGTACTGGCAGAACGGGGGGCGGCACTCATGGCCGGTTGAGCAGGAGTTCGCGCAAATCGCGGGCGAAGCCTTCCAAGTCCGCCTCGATGCTCGCAATGAAACGCCCCAGAATGTTGTAGCCCAGAACTGCCGGAATAGCCACAGCGAGGCCGGCCGCCGTCATGATGAGCGCCTCGCCCACCGGACCGGCGATTTTCTCAATACTGACCTGTCCTGCACCGGCAATACCGGTCAAGGCGTGATAAATACCCCAGACTGTCCCCAACAAACCGACAAAAGGTGCTGTAGAACCCACGGTTGCTAGCAACACCTGACCGGTTTGCAGCTTCCGCAGCGCCTGGTGCAAGGCATCGCGCAGCACGCGGGTCAGTTGTTGCGATAGATCGGCACTTGCTGCCAGATTGTCAATGGGCTTATCCTGCGCCGCTTCCACCAGGGGCAGCACCATTTGTTCGCGGTCGAAGGCGCGCATTTGTGCGACAGCTGCGTCCATATCCGGCGCCTGCCAGAAGGCCGCCACCGCGCGCGTTATGCCGCCCGTTGCCCGGCGCAACAACAATGCCTTCCAGACTATGACTACCCAACTACCCACCGACATGCAAAGCAGCACGGTAGCCACAGTACTGCTGACGGCGTCCCCTTTAAAAAGTAAATCAGCAACGCTCATTTCAGGCCCAACACATCAAACATGTCAAACAACCCAGTACGCTGTCCGGTGAGAAACCGCACTGCGCGCAAACTGCCCTGTGCATACGTCGACCGGCTGGACGACTTGTGAGAAATCTCAATGCGTTCACCCGTACCCGCGAACAGCACCGTGTGGTCGCCCACAATGTCGCCGCCACGGATAGTGGCAAAACCGATACTTGACGGGTCGCGCTCGCCGGTGACGCCTTCGCGCGCATACACGGCGCAGTCTTTGAGGTCCCGCCCCAGCGCAGACGCAATCACCTCGCCCATTTTTAATGCCGTGCCCGATGGCGCATCGACCTTGTGGCGGTGGTGCGCTTCCACAATCTCAATGTCGTAACCCGTGGCAAGTGCCTTGGCCGCCATCTCCAGCAATTTCAAAGTGACATTGACACCCACACTCATATTGGGCGCCATCATGATGGCGATTTCTTTGGCTGCGATTGAAATTTCCGCTTTCTGTGCTTCTGTAAATCCGGTGGTCCCGATCACCATGGCCACACCGAGTTCGCGGCATACCTTGAGGTGCGCCATGGTGCCCTCGGGGCGAGTGAAATCGATCAACACCTGACTGCCCTTGAGGCCCTCATGCATGTCTGAAGTAATGAGCACCCCTGTTGGCTGGCCGGAAAAACTGCCGGCGTCTTTGCCAATTGCAGGACTGGCCGCAATATCAAGGGCACCGGTCAAGGTGCAATCGTCGGCGGAACGCACCGCGTCCACCAGCATTTGCCCCATACGGCCGGAAGTGCCGGCCACTGCTATTTTGTGGGTCATGAATTTCTGTTCAATGCGTACGCAGCCTGTGCTGCCTTATTTGCGGTTGGGATCGAGCGGCGGGTAATTAGCCGAGATGGGCGGCAGCGGTGCCTCAACGGGAGCAGGCTTGGGCAGTGGGAATTTTTTCAGGTTTTCTTCGCTGGCTACCATTGGCGGCAGGTTGTCAATTTTGGCGACCGACTTAAGGCTGGCCACAAATTCCGCTTCGCTGGGAAGTTCATCAGCCTCGATTTTTGCCAGCGTATCGCCATTAAAAAACACAGCAACTCTGCGCATTTGCGGCTCAATGCCCTGACGCTGCAATGTAAATACATAGTCCCAGCGGTCCCCATGAAACACACTGGTAAGTAGCGGGGTGCCCAGAATTTCTTTCACAGCAGTCTTGGGCATTCCTACTTTGACTGCGGCAAGCTGCTCACGGGTCACAACGTTGCCTTGCACCTTATCGATCTTGTAAGGTGACAACATGGTCGAGATGCCCTTGTTGCTCGAAAAGCTACCGCAAGCCGCCAAACCCAGGCAAGCCACTGAGATCACGACGGGAAAAAGACGAAAGCGCAAAGAGTCGAACATGGATGGGGACGCGAACGATATGATCAGATCATTGTAGCGGCAGGGGTGTAAAGCGCACTTCGCGGCCCATGCCTGGAATTCACCTATGAGTAACGCAGAAGAACTTAAAAGCACAGGTTTAAAGGCCACTTTACCCCGCCTGAAGATACTGGAAGTGTTCCAGCGCGGAGCGCAGCGCCACATGACCGCTGAGGACGTATTCAGGCTTTTGCTGGAAGATCGCTCCGATGTCAGCTTGGCAACCGTATACCGAGTGTTGACCCAGTTTGAGCAGGCCGGGATCTTGACCCGCAGCCATTTCGAAAGCGGCAAAGCGGTTTATGAACTGGATGAAGGTCAGCACCACGACCATCTGGTGTGTCTGGACTGCGGCAAGGTAGAAGAGTTTTACGACGCAGAGATTGAAAAGCGGCAAAACGCGGTTGCCCAGTCCAAAGGCTTTCGCATTGCCGACCATGCGTTGAGCCTGTATGCCACCTGCACAAAAACCCATTGCCCGAACCGGCCTGCCGCTGCGGCTACGCCCTAGACTCAGCCGCCCTGGGACATCGCTTTGCGGTGGCGCTCAACGAATTCTTGATAGGTGTCAATGCCACGCAATTGCAAAATGGTGTTGCGCACCGCCGCCTCAACCAGCACCGCAATATTGCGCCCGGCCACCACCTGAATTACCACTTTGCGAACTGGCACACCCAACACATCTTGCGTTAGAGGTTCATATGGAATGCGCTCGTATTCGCGCTCCAGCGTTTCGCGGCGCACCAGGTGAACAATCAATTTGAGCCGCATGCGCCGGCGCACCGCGGTTTCGCCAAATATGGCCCTGATGTCCAATAGCCCAATACCACGCACTTCTAACAAGTTCTGCAATAGCTCGGGGCAACGCCCTTCAATCGTGGTTTGGTTGATCCGATAAAGGTCCACGGCATCGTCGGCTACTAGGCCATTGCCACGCGAGATCAATTCCAGCCCCAACTCGCTTTTGCCAAGGCCGGACTCGCCAGTGATCATCACCCCTAGACCTAAAATATCCATAAACACGCCGTGCATCGACAGGCGATCCGCAAAGTGCTTGGACAGGTAAGCCCGCAGCACATCGATGACAAAAGCCGACGACTCTTTGGTCGCAAACATCGGTATTTGTGCACGTTCACACATGGCAAGCAAGCCTGCCGGCGCAATTTGCCCATCGGCCAGCACAAGCACCGGGGGCTCCAGCGTCACAATACGCGAAATGCGGCGCGCGCAGTCTTCCGGCGTGGCATTGGTTATGTATGCGACTTCGCGTTCACCCAGAATCTGGACGCGATAAGGATGGATGTAATTGAGATAACCCACCAGATCGGCGCCGGAGCGTGCGGCACGGACCGCGATTTCATCAAACCGTCGCTCCGAGGCACCCAGACCGGCCAGCCATTCCCAATGCAAGGGGCCGCGGAACTCCTCGAAGAGGACGTCAGCGCTGACTACGGTGGGTTTCACGCTGTGGGACCGGCAAACGCAGCGATCAGGCCGCGCGGGCTGATTGCCAACCGGCAATCAGCGTATGCAGTTGCAGCGAATCGGTAGTTTGCGCAAGCTGTTCGCGCAACGGAGCATCACTAAGCAATTCGGCAATCTCGGACAAAATTTCCAGATGCTTTTGCGTAGCCGCTTCGGGCACCAGTAGGAAAATCAGCAGGCTCACCGCCACATCATCGGGCGAGTCAAAACCGATGGGCTGCGCCAATTGAAATACCGCAGCCAGCGGTGCTTTCAAGCCTTTAATACGACCGTGCGGTATCGCTACCCCGTGCCCCAGCCCCGTAGATCCCAGTCGCTCGCGGGAAAACAGACTGTCGGTTACCAATGCGCGGCTCAGGCCGTGGGTATTCTCAAACAACAAGCCGGCCTCTTCGAAGGCCCTCTTTTTGCTGGTGACGTCAACTTGCGCAATGACTTGCGCAGCGGGGAGGATGGTGGCGAGACGGTTCATGGTTCGGGGCGATTATGCACACAAAAAACCGCCCTGTCAGAGGCGGTTTTAGAGTACTCCTTTCGGAATGGCGTGTGAAACGCGTTACATCAGTCGCTTGGGCGCATCGTGATGGTGATTTTGCAGACGGTCTTTATGGCGCACTACCTGGCGATCAAGCTTATCAACCAGTTCATCCACCGCTGCATACAGGTCCTCATGGGCACTTTCAGCGAACATATCACTGCCTTTGACGTGAATGTTGCACTCCGCACGCTGCCTTCGCTCTTTTTCTTTCTGCTTTTCAACGGTAAGTAGCACCTTGACATCAACTACTTGATCGAAATGCCGCATGATCCGATCGAGCTTGCTGGTCACATAGCTGCGCAATGCAGGTGTAACTTCAAGGTGATGACCGCTGATCGTCAAATTCATAAATTACCTCCGGTAACTCTCAAGGTTGCAGATATGTTCCACCCGGGCGGAACACGCGTGAAAGGAAAAACTTTTTATGCTCTTTCCTGAGATTCACTATGCGCCCTAAAAAATGGGTTGGCAACTTATATTTCTAATGCGCTGCAGCATTTTTTGGATTTCCGAAAGCTATTCCTGGGCGGTAGTGGTCGTACCTGTGACCATCCCCTTATGAAGATCGAGTCCTTTGGCCAGGAACATTGCCGCCACACTGGCACAAGTGCCCACCAGAGCAGCCATCCAGTAATTGTGAACCAGCCCGTTGGCATCACGGCTGATTAAGTGACCACCCACTAACGCGGCCAAGCCCATTGCGGCGGATTGCACAGCCGAGTTCAAGGTCATGAAAGTTCCACGCATGGCGGGGTTACCTGCCGAAGTCAGGATTGCCATACCCGGAATCATGCGCCCGCTCATAAATACAAAAAATAGCGTGGTCACGCATAACACTAGCGGCAGTGGCACTGCTGGAATTAACGTAATGCCGAGCATGGGGAAGATTACTGCAATGGCTAAGAGACGAAAAGTCTCGAATTTGCCGCGACTATCTGCCAAACGACCGAACCAGCGGGCGCTGACCAGAGTTGCCAATCCACCGACCAGATAAATCATCGGAATTTGAGCGGACGTCAAACCCACGTTGGTTTGCATGTAAATAGTGATGTAAGGGATGACCGTGAACCCGGCAAACATCAAAAACGCAGAAAACAAAAATGCGCGTTGATGATTTTTGTCAGCCAATGTTTCGCTGATCCGCCCCCAGGCCGACGCGGGTGCATGCATTTTCAAATGCGCGGTCAAAGTCGGCATCGTCAGAGCGGCAAAAACAGCCAGCAATGCGCACATGCTTGCAATGGCAATAAACGGAGTGTGCCAGCCAAAATGGGCGGCAAGGAACAAGCCCAAAGGAACACCTGCAACAGTGGACACCGAAAAGGACGTCATGACAATGCCCATGGCACGACCGCGGCGCTCAAAAGGTATTACATCGCCCACAATAGTCTGGGACAGTGAAGACAATACGCCACCAAAAATGCCCGCAGCCACACGGGCAACCATTAGTGCCCCGTACCCCGGTGCCAAGCCGCACGCCAGAGTAGACAGCGCAAACAAGCCGTACAGAACCAGAAGCAATCTTTTGCGATCAAACCGGTCGATATAGGACGATGCCACAACGCCCGAAACACCGCCTGCCAGCGTATAGGCAGAAACAAGCAAGCCGAACTGTGCATCCGAAATGGAAAACAGACTTGTGAACTGCGGCCCTAAGGGCATCATTATCATGAAGTCCAGAATGTTCGTGAACTGAATACCTGCGAGGGTTATCAGCAACCACATTTCGCGGCGGCTCGAAAGGGAATTGGCAAAAGGAATAGACAAAATGGATGGCCGCAAAATGATGGGGGATTTATGACGCTTGCGCCGGCGGGCGCAAAATGGCATCTCTGCAAGATACAGACCTTGTGAATCATAGCTTCGCGCAGTCTTTAACGCTTAGGACCTGCCGAGCGTACGTTACCGTTAAAACACCACATCACCCCGGCGAATAATCCATGGCTCAGTCCGAAAAAGTAATCCCGTTCCAAGCTTCAAGCAAACCTGACGCATGGGTGGAAATCTCCAGCTACACACTGGCCGCTTGTGTGTGCATAGCCGTGCTGGTCTACGGTTTACTTCCCGGCCTGATTGCGGTTTGTGTAGGCTACCTGATTGCTTCGAGTTTGTGCAGGCAGCCTTACGCGCCGAAGGCGCGCCTCAGTCCGACCATGGCGGCCCTTATCGTCATCGTGCTTCCAATTCTGGCCTTGGCTTTCTTGCTGGCCAATGCCCGGGGAATGGTTTTTGGTGCCGTTTCGCAATACCAGGCCATGCTTCACCATTTGGCCGAAACCGTGTTGGAAATCCGGCAAAAACTGCCGCCAACGATGGCCGAGCAACTTCCCGACGAGCTGATTGCGGCGCAGAAATGGCTCGCTGACTATCTGCAGTCACGCGCTCACGCGCTCGGAGGATATGGCACTGCCAGCCTGCGCGGCGGCTTGTTGGCATATGTGGGACTTATCGTGGGCGCGCTTATCATAGGGACGTCTAACGGCAGGGGCATAGGCAGCGGCGCTGCGAGGGCCCCATTGCGTGAAGCCATCCGGCAGCGTGGCCAGGATTTCATGGAGTCATTCAGGCAGATTGTGGTCGCACAATTCTGGATTGCCGGTTTCAACGCGCTTTGCACCGCCATCTTCTTATTCGTAGCTTTACCGCTTGCAGGCATCAACATGCCCTACGCAGGTTCGCTCGTGGCACTTACTTTTATTGCCGGACTAATACCCATTGTAGGAAACCTTCTTTGCAACAGCGTGATGACAATTGCAGGGGTCTCCATATCACCCACCGTGGGCCTGATGTGTCTGCTTTTTCTTGTGGCCATCCATAAATTCGAATATTTCATCAACGCCAAGATTGTGGGCAAACGCACAAACACGGCCGCTTGGGAATTGCTGATCGTGATGTTCGTAGGTGAATCCATATTCGGTGTTTCCGGATTGGTTGCCGCGCCGCTGTATTACGCCTACGTTAAAAAAGAGTTGTCCCGCTCCGGCCTCATTTGATTCCGCCGCTTTGCCGCACCCCTGAATGCAGGTGCGATAATTCGCGCAGATTAACTCTCGGAGAGCGCTCCTTGGAAACCTACCCTAGTCGGTAGCTTTTGACTCCCTTCACTGCATCGGGGTTGAAAGCAAACCTTTTGCCCTGCAGTCGAATTCATACACGGGAGTGAGCCATGCTCAACATCTTTTCGCTCGCCAATGGACGCCTCTTCCAGGAAGAGATTGAGTCCTTGGAAGAGCTTTCCAAATTTCAACCTATCTGGGTAGACCTTGAGTCACCGACGCCGGAGGAAAAGCGCTGGATCAAGCAGTATTACGGACTGTCCATCCCCGAGGATGCGATGGACGAAGACATCGAAGAATCAGCCCGCTTTTACGCGGAAGACAACGGTGAAGTTCATATCCGCAGCGACTTTTTGATTGCCGATGAGGACGAGCCCCGCACGGTGCGCGCCGCTTTCATCCTGAATATGGTGAACGACAATTTAAAAAGCAAGGGCGTCCTTTTCTCCATTCATGACGAAGACGTACCGGTATTTCGCTTGCTACGTATGCGCGCACGTCGGGCTCCGGGCCTGATTGAAGACGCTAAGGAAGTGCTGCTTAAACTGTTTGACGCAGACGCGGAATACTCAGCCGATACGCTGGAAGGCATTTATGACGAGCTTGAAAAAGTCAGTAAAAAGGTTCTCGCCGGCAATGTGACCGATGCGATTGCAAGTGAAGCGCTGGGTGCCATTGCACGCCACGAAGATTTGAGTGGCCGCATCCGGCGCAACGTGATGGACACGCGGCGCGCGGTGAGCTTCATGATGCGCAGCAAAATGCTAAACGCTGAACAATTTGATGAGGCACGGCAGATTTTGCGCGACATTGACTCGCTGGACTCTCACACCGCATTTCTGTTTGACAAGATCAACTTCTTGATGGATGCGACGGTGGGTTTTATAAATATTAGCCAGAACAAAATCATCAAGATCTTTTCGGTTGCCAGCGTTGCCCTGTTGCCACCCACGCTGGTAGCCAGCATTTACGGCATGAACCTGCAGTTTCCTGAGTTTGCCATTTTGGGCCAACTGGCCTATCCCTATGTCGTCACGCTGATGTTCTTAAGTGCCGCGGTGCCAATGGCGTATTGCTATAAAAAAGGTTGGATGAGCTGACATAAGCCGGGATAGGCCGCTGTAAAGCGTGGCTCAGAGTGCGCGCATCAAATTCAAAATGATTTCGCGCGCGTAATGACTGGCAACGGTGTCGATGAAATGCATGAAGTCCACATGGGAATTGTCGTCTGCACGATCAGAAATGGTGCGCACAGCTGCGAATGGCACGCCATAGTCGGCGCAGGTTTGTGCCACTGCCGCACAT
The DNA here is from genome assembly GCA_947373605.1 of Comamonadaceae bacterium. GTDB lineage: Bacteria > Pseudomonadota > Gammaproteobacteria > Burkholderiales > Burkholderiaceae_C > Allorhodoferax. Next base: position 14,015 of record CANBYM010000030.1, on the reverse strand, counting down.
TCCATCTCCACGGCAAGAGGATTGTGCCCATGCGCGCGCATCGCAGAAAGCAAGGCATGCACCTCCTGGGTGCTGTTGACGAAACGGTCTCCGCTTGCGATCAGACCATGATGAATTGCGATGGGCTGTCCATCATAAATTCTGCCTGTCAAACCCTGTGAACACGCTGCATCTAGTGCAGCTTGAAGCGCAGCGTCTGGCACCAGCACGGTACTACCCGATAGAGGAATTTCATAACGGGGAAATAGCGGCGATGCATCCATGTCGTGCTGAACAAACCCGCTCCCTAAAACCACATCGCCCACTTTAACGCCTTCGCCTACCCCGCCGGCAACGCCTGTGAACACGATTGCTGTCGCCCCAAAACGTTCAATCAACGCTGCAGTGGTTGTAGCAGCCGCAACCTTCCCGATACGGGCAAGCGCCAACACTACCGGATGGCCAAAAAGCAGACCTGTATGAAACGCCCGCCCCGCGTGCGTGATTGAAGACCGTTGCTCCAGATAATCAAGCAAGCCGGATTGTTCCTGGTCAAGAGCGCTCAGGATGGCCGTAGGTTCGCCCGCTTGTAGCACTGAGACTATTTATCCCGCAGTTCCCGGCGCAGTATTTTTCCAACCGGGGTTTTGGGCAGGTCATTGCGAAACTCAATAACCTTGGGCTGTTTGTATCCGGTGAGATTCTCTTTGCAGAAATTACGGACCTCCGATTCACTGAGGTTGGGATCTTTTTTGACAATGACCAGCTTGACCGCTTCCCCGGTCTTGGCATCCACCACGCCAACGCACGCACATTCCATAACGCCCGGAATCTGGCTCACTACGTCTTCCAGTTCGGTGGGGAAAACATTAAAGCCGCTCACCAAAATCATGTCTTTCTTGCGATCCACAATTTTGAAAAAGCCATTTTCATCAACCACGCCGATGTCACCTGTTTTGAAATAGCCGTCTGCCGTCATTACTTTGGCGGTTTCATCCGGTCGTTGCCAATAGCCCGCCATGACCTGTGGGCCCTTGATGGAAATTTCACCTGGCTGGCCGGCGCTCACCTCTTGCCCCTCATCATCGAGCAGCTTCAGCCAAGTACTTGGCATTGGAACGCCGATGGTGCCAGTGAATTCCGTCGAAGTAACGGGATTGCCGGTCGCCGACGGGGATGTTTCACTCAGCCCATAGCCCTCGCAAATCGGGCAGCCGGTTTTCTCAAACCAAAGTTTGGCCACGCTGCTTTGCACTGCGGTGCCACCACCGATAGAAACCTTGAGATTCGACCAATCCACCCGATTGAAATCCGGATGATTCACGAGACCATTAAAGAGCGTGTTCACTGCGGGAAAGCTGTGAATTTTGTGATTGGAAAGCTCTTTGAGAACGGCAGGGATATCACGCGGGTTGGGAATCAAAATCAATTTACCGCCCGTGCGCATAGACACCATCATGCACACCGTAAAAGCAAAGATGTGATAGAGCGGCAAAGCACACACGCAGGTAGGCTGTTCCCCCTCAGCAATCCGCTTCATGGCTGGGCTGTTCCAAGCCTCACTTTGCAATATGTTGGCAATCAAATTGCGGTGCAAGAGCACGGCGCCTTTAGAAACACCGGTTGTTCCTCCCGTGTACTGCAATACCGCAACATCGTCGGCTTTGATCTCGGGCTTACGCAACGTAGCTTTGCTGCCATGCGAGAGCGCGTCATTAAAACGGACCGCGCCCGGCAACTCGAAAGGAGGAACCATCTTTTTGACATTGCGAACCACATAGTTCACCAAGGCACCTTTGAAAAAGCCCAGCTGGTCCCCCATCGCACAGAGAACCACATGTTTGACGGGCGTGGCTGCAATGCATTTTTCCAGCGTTGTAGCAAAATTTTCGATGATGACAATGGCTTTTGCACCCGAGTCTTTGAGCTGATGCTCCAACTCACGGGGGGTATACAGAGGGTTGACGTTAACAACGACATAACCAGCGCGAAGAATCGCAGCCACTGCCACTGGATACTGCGGCACGTTGGGCATCATGATGGCAATGCGGTCACCCTTTGCCAGCCCCAGAGTTTGCAGATACGCGGCAAATTGCCTGCTGAACAAATCGGTTTGACCGTAGCTAATGTCACGGCCCATAAAACTATAGGCGGGGCGGTCTGCAAATTTCTCAAAGCTTTCTTCCATCAAATGCACCAGCGATGCATAGGCGTTGGAATCGATATCCGCGGGTACGCCCGGCGGATAGCTTTTGAGCCAAATCCGATCTGTCATTCTTTTGTCTCCGATTTGCGGGCCAGCCGGATATCTTCCCGGTCTATTCCAACTGTCAAGCCGGGTGCCCAATCCCGGCTTGTGTGCCACCTGATTATTCGATGGCCTTGACCATGTCTTCCACCACCTTTTTGGCGTCGCCAAACACCATCATGGTTTTATCCATGTAAAACAATTCATTGTCCAAGCCGGCGTAGCCGGAGGCCATGGAGCGCTTGTTCACAATGATGGTTTTGGCCTTGTAGGCCTCCAGAATCGGCATGCCGTAAATTGGGCTACCCTTAGTGTGCGCAGCGGGGTTCACAACGTCGTTAGCGCCCAGAATAATGGCCACATCAGCCTGGCCAAATTCGCCGTTGATGTCTTCCATCTCGAACACTTGGTCATAAGGCACTTCGGCCTCAGCCAATAGCACGTTCATGTGCCCAGGCATGCGGCCCGCCACCGGGTGAATGGCGTACTTGACCGTAATACCCTTTTCAGTCAGCTTGGCGGCGAGTTCTTTTACCGCGTGCTGCGCGCGAGCTACGGCTAGACCATAACCCGGAACAATCACGACAGTCTCTGCGTTGCCCAGCACAAAGGCAGCATCGTCGGCGCTGCCGCTCTTTACGGGGCGCTGCTCGGCCTTAGCGCCGGTTGCCGCGGCGGTGTCGCCGCCAAAGCCCCCCAAAATGACATTAAAGAACGACCGGTTCATGGCCTTGCACATGATGTAGCTGAGAATCGCACCGCTCGACCCCACCAGAGAGCCAGCAATGATCAGCATGCTGTTGTTCAGGCTGAAACCAATGCCCGCTGCCGCCCAGCCGGAGTAGCTGTTGAGCATGGAGACCACCACCGGCATATCGGCACCGCCGATGGGAATAATGATCAGAACGCCCATCACAAAGCCCAGAGCAAGAACCAACGCAAAACTCACGTCGCTCTGCGTGCTGGCAAAAGCCACCACACACAGCACTGAAGCAATGCCCAGCACCAAATTGAGCTTGTGTTGACCGGCGAACTGTACGGGCGCGCCCTGGAATAGGCGGAACTTGTACTTGCCCGAGAGTTTGCCGAACGCAATCACCGAACCCGAGAAAGTGACCGCGCCAATAAATGCGCCCAATGCCAGCTCCACGCGGTTACCGTGCGGAATGGCTCCACCCTTAATGGCAATGCTGAAGGCCCACGGTTCAACGACGGCCGACACCGCAATAAACACCGCAGCCAAGCCAATCATGCTGTGCATGAAAGCCACCAACTCCGGCATCTTGGTCATTTCCACGCGCTTGGCCATGGTCGTACCGGCAGTACCACCTACCAGCAGAGCTCCCACAACCCAGCTCATTCCAGCGGCAGAACTCATTCCCGATGTCGCAGCCTGTTTGCAGATCAGCGCAGACGTGGTGAGGATGGCGATAGCCATGCCGGACATGCCGAACACATTGCCGCGGATTGATGTGGTCGGATGCGAAAGCCCTTTGAGCGCCTGAATAAAGCAAACGCTGGCAATCAGGTACAGAAGTGTGACGAGGTCTAAGCTCATTTTTCACCTCCGTGTACAACAACTTTTTTCTCTTTTTTCTTGAACATCTCCAGCATGCGACGGGTGACCATAAAGCCACCGAACACATTGACGGAGGCCAGTACCACCGCTAACACGCCCATTGATTTACCCAAGGTAGTTTCTGTGAGTGCTGCGGCCAGCATGGCCCCCACAATGACAATGGCGGAAATGGCATTGGTCACGGCCATCAGCGGCGTATGCAATGCGGGTGTTACCGTCCAGACCACGTGGTAGCCGACATAAATGGCCAGCACAAAGATGGTGAGATTGGTAATGGTGTGCGATACAACTTCCATGGCGTCGCTCCTTCTTTAAATAGTTGATTTATTTGCGACGTACTTCGCCGCCCTGAGTCATCAAACAAGCGACTACGATGTCATCTTCCATATCGACATGCAGCGCCCCCTCTTTGTTGATAACGAGCTTCAAGAAGTCCAGCACGTTTCGGGCATACAGTGCTGATGAATCTGCCGCCACCAGCGCGGCAAGGTTGGTCTCGCCCACAATCGTGATGCCGTGCTTGACCACTGTCTTATCTGCCTCCGACAAAGGGCAGTTGCCACCTACGGAACCATCCGCGTTGACCGGGCCTTTACCGGCAGCAATGTCGATGATGACCGAACCAGGCTTCATGGCTTTGACCATGTCTTCAGAGATCAGCGTTGGTGCTGCACGCCCGGGAATCAGTGCCGTGCTAATGACGATATCTGCAGCTGCTACGCGCTTGGCTACTTCGGCCTTCTGGCGATCCAGCCAGCTTTGCGGCATAGGCTTGGCATAACCGCCTACACCCACGGCGGCTTCTTTCTCTTCATCGGTCTCGTAGGGCACATCAATGAACTTGGCACCCAATGATTCCACCTGCTCCTTAACACTTGGACGTACGTCTGACGCCTCAATCACAGCACCCAGCCGCTTTGCGGTGGCAATAGCCTGCAATCCGGCGACGCCAACACCCAGAATTACCACGCGGGCAGCTTTCACCGTGCCCGCCGCGGTCATCAGCATCGGGAAGAATCGCTGGTATTTGTCTGCTGCGATCATCACTGCCTTGTAGCCGGCAATATTGGCTTGACTCGAGAGAACGTCCATGCTTTGAGCACGTGTAGTTCGGGGTGCCGCCTCCAGCGCAAAGGAAGTCAGCTTGGCCGAAGCCAGACGCTGCAGTCCTGCTGCATCAAACGGATTTAGCATGCCCACCAAGGCCGCGCCTGCCTTCATATGCGTAGCTTCCGCATCGGACGGGGCACGCACTTTGAGGACCAGATCTGCACCCAGTGCCCCGGCAGCATCGGTAATTTCAGCACCGGCTGCGATGTACGCATCGTCGGTAACGCTGGCCGCAATGCCCGCCCCGGTTTGTATTCGCAGTGTGTGCCCCTGGGCCTTTAATTTTTTTGCGGTTTCCGGGGTCACTGCGACGCGAGTCTCGCCTGCCGCAGTTTCGGCAGGTACACCAATTTGCATGGGGCTCTCCTTGATTAAAATTTGACTGTCGCAAAGCTTACATTACTTTACTCGTTTAACACTGCGTTGAAACCCCAGCTACAACACTTTGTTGAATAAGCCAAATAAGCATAATCGGGAATGCACCACCGTTGGAAGCCTAGCGTTACAGTTGCCGCCGTCATTGAAAATGACGGTCGATTTCTGCTTGTCGAAGAGCACACGCCGGAGGGACTACGGTTAAATAATCCAGCCGGCCACTTGGACCCCGGCGAGTCGCCAGAAGATGCATGCGCAAGAGAAACGCTGGAGGAAACGGCATATTTGTTTACTCCAACTTCGCTGGTGGGGGTGTACCTATCGCGTTTTCAGCGCAATCTACCGGAGTTGAAAGAAGAAGTTACCTACCTCCGGTTCGCTTATTGCGGCTTGCTTGGAGCGATTGATTCTCGGCGATCACTTGACACCGGAATTGTGCGGACACTTTGGCTTACTGCCGATGAAATCCGGGCCAGCGCCGACCGCCACCGAAGCCCTCTTTTGGTGCAATGCATGGAGGATTTTCTGCTCGGCAGACGTTTTCCACTGGACTTGGTAACAACCGATATATCGGTATATGACACGGCAAATAGGTAAGCCTGGGTACCGCTGGGATAATCGAATGCTATGACCAAACAACGCATCGTCGTCGGACTTAGTGGCGGCGTGGACTCTGCCGTAACAGCCTATTTGCTGAAAAAGCAGGGGCACGAAGTCATCGGCATCTTCATGAAAAATTGGGAAGACGATGACGATAGCGAGTACTGCTCCTCCAATATTGATTTTGTAGACGCCGCAGCAGTTGCCGATGTGCTTGGAATTGAAATTGAGCACGTCAACTTTGCTGCTGACTATAAAGACCGAGTCTTTTCGGAGTTTTTGCGCGAATATCAAGCGGGACGTACACCCAACCCCGACATTTTGTGCAACGCCGAGATTAAGTTCAAAGCATTTCTAGACCATGCGATGCGACTGGGGGCCGAGCGCATCGCCACTGGACACTACGCCCGCGTTCAGTACGACCCGAAATCGGGTCTGCATGAGCTGCTCAAAGGGCGTGATGCGTCCAAAGATCAAAGTTATTTCCTACATCGTCTAAACCAGGCGCAATTGTCCAAATCTTTGTTTCCAGTAGGCGAGTTACATAAAACGGAGGTGCGCCGGATTGCAGACGAGATTCATTTGCCCAATGCAAAGAAAAAAGACTCTACCGGCATTTGTTTTATCGGTGAGCGCCCGTTCCGGGAATTTCTGAATCGCTATATTTCCAAAGAGCCAGGCCCAATCAAGAACGACAAGGGTCACACCATCGGGCAGCATGTCGGACTTTCTTTTTACACTCTGGGTCAACGACAAGGTCTTGGTATTGGTGGATTAAAGGCGAAGGGTGCACAGCGTGGTTCTGGTAATCACGCACCATGGTTTGTTGCACGCAAAGACTTGGAGTCCAACATTTTGTGGGTTGTTCAAGGCCACGATCACCCTTGGCTGCTCTCTCAAACTCTGCTCGCCCAAGATGCAAGTTGGGTCAGCGGTACGCCTCCCAATGCGGGCGACACCGCAGCCAAGACTCGCTACAGGCAAAGTGACGCAATTTGCAATATTGAGTCGCCTGCAAATAATTCATTTTTGCTGACGTTTACAGATGCACAGTGGGCCGTGACACCTGGTCAGTCCGCGGTCATTTATCGTGGAGAGGTATGTCTTGGTGGCGGTGTAATTTTGTCCAATTGATCAGAATTTGATCAAGATTGCCGGCTTGCTTTTACACCCGGCCGAGCTACGTCTTCATTGATGGAGACTCAAACCAAAGTTCAACCGCAATCATCATGCCGCGCACAGCCAAGCTCCCTAAATTGCCACGCGTGATGGTCCTGCTACCACTTTAAGATCGAATGGTAAAACGAGAAAGATCTACCCAACCATGGCTGTCTATTCTCTGGGGTTTCCCAAGAGTTACGCAAAAGCAATCGCTAAAGAATGCGCAACTGGCTGCAAGAACCGCCAACACTCGTTGGCTTGCCTTAATAGGGCTCGCGTTTGAGCAGGGCCATCAGACTGGTGGACGCCTCGTTCAGTGAATGCTGCCGCATTGCAGTGAATTCCATGGCCTCGTCGTGCGTCAGCCCGTCCGTACAATGGGCAGCGTACTCCACCACAATGCTTTGGGCAATAACGCAGGACAGCCCTGCTTCGGCGGCGTTGACGTTATCAGCACCCATCGCTGCAAAAGCGATGGACATTTCGTCGAGAACTTTGATGCAGGTCGCTAATTTTTCGATGTCCATGCCAGTCTCGAAATAGTTGGGGTTTTTCGGAGATTATCGGCGCTGAATATCATCAGCTGTTTTGCCGCGGCCACAATAGGCGGATGAACGAACGAAAGAATCTGGATGCGCTGGCCTGCGGGATGATGGTGACGCTGTGCATCATCTGGAGCCTGCAACAAATTGCCGTGAAGGCCGTCGGCAGCAACATTGCGCCCATGATGCAGATTGCACTGCGCTCCGGCGTCGCATTCGTTTTGGTCGCTTTGCTGATGGTCTGGCGCAAAGAGGGTTTTGACTGGCGCGCATGGCAGCCCGGCTTCGTGATTGGCTTGCTTTTCGGATTGGAGTACGTAGGTGTGGGCGAAGCGCTGCGGCGCACCAGTGCCGGGCACACAGTCGTTTTCTTGTACACCTCGCCGGTGTTTGCAGCGATCGGACTGCACCTCAAACTCCCGGCCGAGCGGCTTTCACTCACTCAGTGGTGCGGTATTGTGATGGCGTTTTGCGGGGTGGCCTACGCATTTTTAGGGGGTGGTGTGCCCTCCGCGCAAGCGAACAGCAAAGTATCACTGGCGGGCGATTTGCTCGCGCTCATGGGTGGTGCTGCATGGGGCGCCACCACCGTGGTCATACGCACCACGCGCTTGTCTACCACTGCGCCTAATCAGACACTGCTGTACCAGCTTGGCGGCGCATTTTTGTTGCTGCTGCCGGTTGCTTTGTTGATGGGGCAAACCTGGTTTACGCCTACGCCGTTGGTATGGGCCAGTCTGGCTTATCAGACCTTCATCATGTCATTTGCCAGTCTACTGGCGTGGTTCTGGTTGTTGCGCAATTACCTGGCGTCGCGCCTTGGGGTGTTCACCTTTCTCACGCCGGTACTCGGCGTAGTGCTGGGTGCCACTTTGCTGGGTGAGCCGCTGGAGCCACAATTCGTTGTGGGTGCTGCCGTGGTGCTGGCGGGCATTGTGACGGTGAGTCTGCACGCCGCCATAGCCGGCCTAGCGGTACGCTTGATACACGGTGGGCGCAGCGCCGGCTGAAACCAGAAGTACGTCGAACGCATCTTTACGTCCGCCGTACGCCGCACCATCCATACCGGGAGAACCCACCGGCATACCCGGAACGGCAAGTCCGATGGCCTTGGGCTTTTCCGCGAGCAAACGCTTGATCTCACGCGCCGGCACATGGCCTTCGATCGCATAGCCCTCCACTAACCCCGTATGACAAGAGCCTAAGGCCGCCGGAATGCCAAGTTTGCGACGCACTGCCTCATTGCCGGACGGATTGACGCGCACCTCAAAGCCGTACTTCTCCAGATGTGCAACCCAGTCTTTGCAGCAGCCACACTCCGGGTCCTTCCAGACATCCATCCGCGGCTTGGCGCTTGCTGCCCGAACCAGCGGCGCCAACATCAAGGCTCCCAGTCCCACCAAGCTGGCGCGCCGTGTATTCAGTACTATCATGGCATCTCCTTTTGCTTCGAATGTAGAACAAATCAGCGAAATTAGCTGATCAACGATTTGCAATTTCCCATCGCGCCAGAAAGCCACCCAGGGTTCCGCAAACCACGATGCAGGTAATACCTATCATTGCCAGTCCATCGGGAATCTGACCGAACACCAACCAGCCGCCCAGCATGCCGAATCCGATTTGTGCGTACATAAACGGCATGAGTGCCACCGCTTGCGATCGCTGAAATGCGTTGATCATCAACAAATGCCCCGCAGCACTGGCAGTGCCGATCAGTGCCAGCATTAGCCAGGCATGCAGGCCTTGTATCGGTTGCCACAGCGGAATAACCAGCAGCGTTGTCGCAATAGCTGCAATCCACACGGTGTAAAAGTGCGTGGTCATCGGGTTGTCCTGCATGGAAATGCGGCGGGTCAGCAACTGAAACGCCGCATTGCAAAGCACCAGCGCAAAGGGCATCAGCATTTCCCAGCCAAGCAGGCTACCCGTAGGTCGCACGATTAAAAGGGTGCCTGCCAGGCCACCGCACACCAGCAACAGCCTTGCGAATGACACCCGCTCGCCCAGCACCGTACCTGCCAGCAGGGTGACCACCAGCGGAGCCGAAGCTGCAATGGCGGAAAACTCGGCCACGTGCAAAAACTTCAGGCTAGAAAACGCGAGAAACGTCACGGCCGTGAACAAGGCACCACGCACCCATTGCGCACGCAAATGGACCGTGTTCAACACACTGCGCCCGCGCTGGGGCAATACATAGGCGGTAGTCAACAGGGCCTGAATGAGACAGCGCGCCCAAATCGCCGTCACCAGAGGCAAGGTGTACACCACGGTTTTGGTGGTGGTATCCAGCGTAGCAAAGCAGGCAAGCGCAGCCAGTAAAAAAAGAAACCCCGACGCGGCGGGGTTTGCTTTAAAACGGTTATCCGGAACTTTTACCGTAAACATTTCGATGTGTGTGAGTGAAATCTTGCAATCTTGAGGTCACTTATTTACTCACTTTGTCTACATCTACTGCATTCTACGACGATAGGAGGCAGTTGTTTACGTTTTCCACGGTGGACTTGGAAACAATACTAACCAAATTCAAATCACGGCCCCCATTCAGCCTGGTTCGAGCGGAAGTCCAGTGCTCAACAAGAAGGGGGAAGTTGTCGGGGTCGTATCAATGAAACTGTCCGACGCCAAGATGGCCAACGCTACTGGTTCTGTCGGTCAGAACGTCAACTTCGCCGTTGGGGGACAAACACTGAAGTCATTCTTGGCAACACAGCAGGTAGACTTTTCCACGAGCACATTCCGTTTCTTCGAGAAGTCCACAGCGGACTTAGCAGGCGAAGCTAAGAAGTGGACCTTTGTGGTGGAGTGCTGGAAATAGTTGAAGAGCACGTGACTGTCGAGAGGCCACCCATATCGGGTCCTGAACTACTACCAGTGAATGCCTAGAAGGCCTTTGCGCTTTCATCGATGGATGGAATCCCGACAAATCGTCGGGATTCATGTCGGAACTCTTAATGCCTCATCTCCATCCGATTTAAGTCCCGACAAGTTTTCAAGACTTCTGTCGGGATTTTCAATATTGCCCCTGAAAAAAATAAAGTTCCGACAAATTGTCGGGATATTTGTCGGGACTCACACGACTAAACAACCTCATAACGAGTAGCAGGACCTTTTCCGACTGGCCGTAACAACTCGAGCGTCTTAAACGTTTTTAGAATACGCTGAGCTTTTCGCTCGTCAAAACCCATCTGTTTCATCAATTCTGGGCTTGTTAAGGATTGCTTACCAGAGATAAATATCCACGAGGACTTCTCATCCTCTGAGAGTTTGGCTTGGGTCGCGGGCGGCAGGGACTTAACGGCGCCATCCGACGTACGAAACACCTTTAGTTCCAAGTACGGGTCATTCCAGCCATAAACAGGTAAAGGTAGCCCAATTTCGGAGGCACCCGCTCTCATCGATTTCAACCCCAGTCCTCGCTCCTCTGCCAACTCCATTTTGGCGAACACAAAATGCAGTTGCGGGTTGCGACTCAGCATCGGCGCTTCAAACCGCCGCAACTGCTCAAAGGTGACAGGAGAAACCGGTTGTCCCGGACTCATAATTGTGACGTAGTCAGGCGAGACAGAAAGTTGGCATTTGGCGCCCACTATTTCGTAATTCCGGTGAACAAGTGCATTCGTAACACCTTCTCGAATTAACTCGAGAAACTTCTTTATAGTTTGCTTCCGTTGCGCTTCACTTCGGTCTATTAGATTTGGCAGCTTATCGGAAAGCCATTTTTCGACTTGCTCAGGGATAAGAACCATTGGACCATCAAAGTCCATCACTTCTTCGGAACCATTCGGATAGTGAATAGTTCCCAGTAAACCCGCTTGTGGCATGACTGAACGCGGAGACTTTCCGAAAAGTAGCATGCCAAATCCTGTCGGAACCAACTGCTCCCCATCAAATTCGAGTAAACCTTGCTGCGTCAACCGCCTCTGAAAAGATTCAGAGGCCTGGTCCCCGGACGCCACAGTAAACTGGCGGTAACGGTCCAACGCCAAGTCGGAAAAGTCGCTCAAATTTACATTCGGGACCTTAAGCTCCAAGGCAGACAGCGTGTTGTCATAGCTTTCCATCTTCTCTGCCGCATCTTTCCGTTCGAGCGCTTGCAAAATAAAGTCTTTGTTCGCATCCTTGATTTTTTCTTGAAGGTCGCGGTCAAACATAGTGACCTTAACGCCGTGCTCTTGAAGGTACCTTATTCCCTTGCGGTCGACGGTGGGGTCAGGGTCCTCTATACCAACCCACACCTCCTTTATGCGGGCATTCACAATTCGTTCAGCACAACCTAGTTTTGGGTGCTTCCGCGAACCCGGTGCGCATGGCTCGAGGGTTGCAAAAAGAATTGCTCCATCAAGTTTGCTTGCTCTATTTTTACGTTCTAAAAGCGTAAATTCTGCGTGGTCCCCCTCCCTCAACTCTCCTCGATACGCAGATTCGATGACTCCGCCATCTCTGACCAGTACTGCTCCAACTAACGGACTTGCTTTCCCATCTTTGCGGGGCTCCATGATTGATTGCGCCATTACCTCCACGGCCTGCTCCATTAGCTTCCGGTGGTCTAATTTTTTGTTGTCTTGCACGATATGGTTCTCCCTCGTTTGCCCCCTCTGTTGGGGCGCCGTCAATTTGTTGTCGAGTACATCATCCAAATTATGACCGCCACTCCGAAAATTCAAATGAAAGTCCGTACAAACAAATCCAATGCCACCTGGCGGGCCTGCACCCGAGGGGGGCTCTCAACAGCGGCCTTAGCAGCAGCCTCGTCTCCCACAATCAGCACCTGTGTCTGCGCTCTAGTAACAGCGGTGTAAATCAGCGTTCGGTCCAGCAATCGATGCCCGGTGAGCGGCACGATGACGCGTGGCCACTGTGACCCCTGCGCCTTGTGCACCGTAATGGCATAGCCCGGCTCCAAGTCGTCCAGCATGGCCTCAACGACAGGCCTGCGCACACCGTCGTCCCACAACACCCACGCCAAGGCTAGCTCGGTCTCGGCACCGTCCTCGTCAGTCAGTGCCCCTGGCACGCCGTCGATTTCCACAATGATGCCGAGCGACCCATTCTGCAGTCCACGGTCCCACATGTTGCGGGTGCAAAGCACAGGGTCGCCAAGGTGGAGGCCCGTGAGGAGCATCTGCTCGTGCTGGGCGCTCCAAACCGTCATGGGTTTGCTGCCCTTGGTCGTGGCCGTCTGGCATAGCGCATTGATGGTCTTGACGCCGTCCGAGCCATTGCGACGGGCTGACAGTATTTGCGTGTTGGCTGGGTCGAGCTTGTACAGGTCCAGAACCGTTTCGGCAATCAGGCTTGTGCCCGCTGAGGTACGCCCATCAGCCCGGTGGATAAACGCGATGGGGTCCGTCTCATCGCTGGACAGGGAGGGCCAGACTCCCTTGCGAATGGAGACCGCTGCCGCCGCGATGTCACCGCCATACCGCTTGATGATTTTGAGCTCAGCCAAAGGGACAGCCGACACTCTTATTAGGGCATGAAGCACTAGGCCGGGGCCCACCGGCATGAGCTGCTCAGGGTCGCCTGCCATCACGATGCGCACATCGGGGCCCAGCAGCTCCACCAATCGGTGCATGGTCACGATGTCGACCATGCTGGCCTCATCCACCACCACCACGCAGGGGCCTGATAACTCTTTGGCAGAACGCAGGAAGCTGGCAATGGTGGACGCCGCACGGCCGGTTGCTTCTTGCATGCGCTTTGCTGCACGACCTGCCAATGCCAGTTGAACAACCTCAATCCCCGCCTGGTCGTAGACCTTGTACAACGCCTTGAGCACCGTGGTCTTGCCAACGCCCGCACCACCCGTGATGAGCATGAACGACTTTTCCGTGGCCAGCTGCACGGCATTGCGTTGCTCGGCATTGAGCTCGATGCCTTCCTTGGCTTCGTAGGAGTGCAGCACGGCATCGACGTCTGCAGGGGGCATCAATGCAGTACCGGTAGCAACCAGCCTGTCGGACACGGCCTTGGCGACCTGGCGCTCCATGACCAGGGCACCGAGCGGCTGAACACCGTGGTGGCCGACCACGAAGCTACCATTGGTCAGACCCTGGGTCAGTGCCGCAGGCACTAGGCTGCGCCACTTGAACGTCTTGGTCTGCGCCCCCAGGACGGCCTGCAGATAGTCCATTAGCGTTGAGGACAGCACCATGGTGTGGCCTGCCGCGAACACCCGGTAGCAGGCTTCTTCGATAGCGCCTTGCAACCGGCGCGGGTCATCCAACGCAACCGCAAAGTGGCTTTGGGCAAGGGCATCCACATGCCGCCACGATGCGCAAAAGCTCAGCAGCCGATAGGGGTCTTCCTTCAGTTTCTCGGGGGTCTCCCGACCGAAGAATTGCAGAACCTTTCGGCCAATCTCCAGGTCAATGCCCTCAGCCTGCAGCCATTGCAGGGTGCGGCTGTCGCCGTACTGGGC
>CANBYM010000029.1 GCA_947373605.1 Comamonadaceae bacterium | reverse complement strand
GTCAGGCTCAGGATTTGTAGGATTTCGTAAAGGCTGTGATGCTCAAGATGCAGACGTTTCTTTGTAATGGCGATCAGCACATAGGTGCACACGGCAATCCAGATTTGCGTCTTCACGGCGTTCTCGCTGGTGCCCAGAAACGCCTTGATGCGCAAGTGCTGCTTGATCCATTTGAAGAACAACTCGACCTTCCAACGTTGGCGGTACAGGTCGGCAATGAGCTCTGGCTTCAGGGCAAAGTTGTTGGTCAGAAAGGTGATGCGCTTGCCGGCCTCGTCCTTGACTACAACACGTCGCAAAGCGGCTGGATAGTCCTTGCTGGAATAGAACACCGTGAGTACGCCGATCTGGTCGCAGATGACCGAGGTGTTGCTGCGGTCCACGGTATTGGAATAGCGTCGCTTGAACTGCGTGTTGCTCTTGGCTCGCGTCACGAAGAAGGCCTGGGCCTGATGAATGACGTACAGCCTGCTGAAGTCCAGATAGCCCCGATCCATCAGGTAGAACGCCCCGACTTCGAGCACCAAGTCGTCCAGAACATTGACCTCGTGGGTCTTGCCGTCTGTGATGTGAATGAAGCTGGGGATGCAGCCATGCAAGTCCAGCAGGGTGTGCAACTTGATGGCGGCCTTGGTGGAGCGAAACGGTGCCCACGGATGCAAGGACAGACACAGGTCGATGGTGCTGGCGTCGAACGCGTAGACCGCTGCATCCAGATCGATTCCCAGAGGCTCCTTGGCGTACAGCGGTCTGGCCATGCCAATCAGATGCTGCGCAACGTCGGCATAGATTTGCCAGGGTCGGGTAGCGTTCGCATTGGCCAGTGTGTTGCGCGAAATCGTAGAGCAGCGAAACCCCATGTGGTACAGCCGATTGGCTTGGGCTCGCAGGTTGACTTCGATATCGCGCAGGGACTCGCGATAGGTCAGTTGCGCGAATGCCATGGCGAAGAACTGGTCCAGGCACGAGAAGTCTTTGATCTTGTGGTCGCCCCGATGTTTGGCCACACACCTGCGAAAGGTGCTCATGGGCAGATAGGCCATGAGCTGAGAAAAAACGAGCTTGCCTTGATGCATATTGGCCCTTCGCGCGGTTGCGCAAAAGGCCATAAGTCTGACGCTCGACGTTCAAATCGAGACCAGACTGGAATGCCAAATTCTGCAAGCAAATCATTAACTTACGAAGCCCTGATGTGAGAACGTTGGGACACTACTGATAAGACTTGAATTCTTAAGGCCCGTCGTAGTCGATCAAATATCGCATTTTTGCCACATCAGCAACTCTAGAATGGCAGCTAGATCCACACGCTCTGCATAAACATCATGGCAGCCAAATCTAGCAAATCCCACACATTGTTCGGAACTCTCTCGTGGGTCTTTTTGGTAGCATTGAGCTACGCAGCACTAGGTATTCTGGTGCCGACTTGGTCTTCACATTTGAAGATGGAGAACCTGTTTTGGCCATCTAGTGGCATTGCGCTTGCTTCGGTCATACTCCTTGGGCCCCGAATCTGGTCAGCTATATTCCTTGGAGCATCCGTAGCTTTACTTGCGAACGGCCACTCCATTGTTACAACGCTTATCAGCGCGACGGGTATGACTTTGGAACCAATGTTTGGCTACTGGATGCTTCGGCGTACTAGCACTCTGGACATCGGCATCAAATCCATTCGCAGCTACTTTGGACTTATTCTCCTTGGAGCGGGAGTTGCCCCCATTATTTCTGCCTTACTTCAGGCTGTAGGCCACCTGGTCGGCTCCGCTATTCTTGTTGGAGATGCCTCTGCTCACTTATTTCGATGGTGGATGAATGACGCGATCGGTGTCATTATGGTTACGCCTCTAATTTTAGTTTGGCGTCTGCCACCGCGCGAGTGGTTCGCCAACACAAAGATTGCCGCTGAATTGGCGGTGATTTTGAGCCTGCACTTTCTTGCAGGACAGATCGTATTTCTTTCGTGGTTTAACGAAAGTTTTGGACACATCAATCGCGGTTATTGGCTGTACCTCTTCATCACTTGGGCAGCGGTCAGATTGGGGACTAAAGGTGTCATGCTATTTGTATGGCTTGCTGCGTTTCAAGGACTCATGGGCGCCGTGAGTGGAGTCGGATTCTTTGGAAATGACATTGCCAACACGCAACTGAGCAACTTCTGGTTTTACAACGTAATCGTGGCCACCGTGGGTATGTCAATAGCCACGGTGCTTGAGGAGCGTCGCGCCGCAGAACGCCAATTACAACTCGCTGCGAGTGTATTTGACCATGCCAGAGAAGGCATCACCATCACTGATGTGCGTGGAACCATTGTCGATGTCAACGAGGCATTTACACGGATTACCGGCTACAGGCGTGACGAAGTTATTGGCCAAAACCCGCGCATTTTGAATTCCGGAAGGCAGGATCCTGAGTTCTATGTCGCAATGTGGGGCGCATTGACTAAGCAGGGGCATTGGAGCGGCGAAATCTGGAATCGACGCAAGAATGGCGAACTGTTTGCCGAACTTCTAACCATCAGCGCAGTGCGCGATGTTCAAGGCAAGGCGCAGCAATATGTTGCCCTGTTCTCTGACATCACCGCAATCAAGACACACCAAGGTGAACTCGAACACATTGCCCACTTTGATGCATTAACCCATTTACCTAACCGCTTGCTGCTGGCCGACCGGTTACGGCAGGCGATGGCCCAAGCGCTACGACGCAATCAGCAATTAGCCGTGGCTTATCTAGACTTAGATGGCTTCAAAGCTGTTAATGATAGCCATGGACATGAAGTTGGCGACCAACTACTCATAGCCCTTGCCGCTGCGATGAAGGAAACGCTGCGGGAAGGCGACACACTGGCGCGTCTAGGCGGGGATGAATTTGTGGCCGTGCTGATCGACCTCAACGATGTGGAGACTTGCATTCCGATGCTGAATCGGCTTTTAGAACTTGCTGTTGTGCCGATTCAATGTGGTGTGCATGAAGTGAACGTTTCAGTCAGCATCGGGGTAACTTTCTATCCGCAAGACCAAGACATGGATGCCGATCAACTTTTGCGACAGGCCGACCAAGCCATGTACCAAGCCAAGCAGGCGGGCAAAAATCGATATCACGTCTTTGATCCAGCTCAGGACAGCAGCTTGCGTGCTATCCACGAAAGTTTGGATCGCATTCGTCTTGCACTGTCACAGGGTGAGTTCGTACTGCATTACCAGCCGAAGGTCAATATGCGTAGTGGTGAAGTTATCGGCGCCGAAGCACTCATACGCTGGCAACACCCACAGAAGGGACTGTTGGCACCATCCGAATTTCTCCCAATCGTCGAGGAACATCCTATTGCAATAGAAATTGGGGAATGGGTGATCGAGACTGCTTTAACTCAGATTCAGGTATGGCGGGCCGCCGGATTAAACCTTCCGGTGAGCGTAAACATTGGGGCCATTCAGTTGCAGCAAAGCAATTTCTTCGGCAGGCTGACATCCATTCTGGGGAGACACCTAGAAGTAAATCCGGCAAGTCTGGAACTGGAAGTTCTTGAAACCAGTGCACTCGCAGACATTGCGAAGGTATCGCAGTTAATCGAGGACTGCGCACAAATCGGAGTGAAGTTCGCGCTGGATGATTTTGGCACCGGCTATTCATCACTTACGTATCTTAAGCGCCTGCGTGTGACGACTCTTAAGGTCGACCAGAGCTTTGTCCGCGACATGCTCGACGACCCAGATGACTTGGCCATTCTGGAGGGGGTCATAGGGCTCGCTGCGGCCTTTGGTCGACAGGTCATTGCAGAAGGTGTCGAAACCATTTCGCACGGCACTGCGTTGTTGCAGCTTGGCTGTGAACAGGCACAGGGTTATGGAATTGCGCGGCCTATGCCGCCAGATCAAATACCAGCATGGGCTGCCTCATGGAAACCCGATAGGGCATGGGCTCTTTTGCCAGATTCATCAAAGATCATTGATCGGTGATCGGCATAGGGGGCGGAAGTTACCCTTGTTGGCTTTGACGCGTTTCCACGCCGCTGCCATATTCTCACGCGATAGAACCTGTGTTAACAGGTCTTTTCGCCCTAAGCCTTCTTGTTGTTGACACGCCAGACGTGCTTCATCACGAGCCACTTTGACGCGAGCTTCACCCGCGCCAATGGTGTCCCGCTTGGTTGCCCAGGCTTCTGATGCGATGCACTACCAAGTGTCATAACTTCCAGCTCTCCTTCTCGTTTGGCCCTTGACTGGTTGCCCAGCTACTACGGCCTCTGCTGACTTCTCACTCCGGCTTACGCCGTCGACCTTTCAGGCGTGAAGCGAGATATCCCCAGATAAGAACGCGATCCTTCCACGCACAACCGCTGGATCTACACGATTTCACTTTGACCACAAAAGCTTTGCAGTGACGTGCCTGCTCGCCTTGTTCCATCGTGCCTAATATCCAGTTCTTGTCCATCGGCTCACGGTTTCATTCCATGCTTCCTTCCCACGCTCGGTCACCCTCACGCAGTTGCACTTCCTTTCGTTCGCTGTGGCCAGCTCACGGGAGGACTTTCACCTCCAAGATCGCGCCCATGCTGGGCGCACACCTACTCACACACATGAAGGAGGGTGCTTCTGGTTGAATCCAGAAATACCTTGCCTTGAGATGGCGGATCGTTCCTTTGGTAGCCGCTCATCTTGGCTGGGCCACTTCATAAAATCGACCCGAGGCACCATACAGGGTCACAGGAACACTTGCCGCTCCGGAACCAATGTATATGCTCGGTGTACAACACAAAAAAAAAGAGGGAAGATGTGATCCTTACATCAATAAAAAGGAGTGCGGCATATGACTACAACACAGACAACCGATGACGTAGCGGCGCTGTTAATTTTGAAGCAGGCGCAGCTGGTAGCGTTGGAAGTTGCACGAGTCGAAGTGATCGTCAACAACGCACTTGGAGCTGCCGTGATGGCAATGGCGGCAACTGGGATAACTGGTAGCAAGGAGATGACAGAATCTGCAAAGGAAACCTTGCAAATTGCTAGGAACGCGGCGGCGGAAGTACTTCAAGTGGCAAAGAAAGAAGCAGAAGCGACCCTTCGCCTAGCTAAGAATCTAGCCAGTGCGCGACTCGCAGAGGACGACGTGAAGTTGGCCGCAAACAAACCAACTTTTGATTAAAGTTAGAGCGCAGTCGCTCTAATTCCTTTGAGCAAATGTCCGCTTACAAGCAATACAGCACAGCTTCAGTGAGTCGGCCATCGCGGCTTAAGCGAATTAGGTCGCACCCGTTTTCCTAGCAATTCGGTCCCAGTCTTTCAGCGTCTGTGCCAGTCGGTTCCTGGCATCCGTGTGGCTTTTGCTAAAGCTTTCGATTAGTCGCTTGCGTAGTACCAAGTCTGGAGGCGGCGCAGCTAGCGCCTTGAGCCTGTCAATCACCAGCATCACCACCTGAAAACTCCCAGAATTCAGCGCCATGATTAGCGGTGTTTGGCCATCCTCGTCGGAGTCCTGCACATTCGCTCCATGCTGCATCATGTACTTCACCAAACCGGCCTTACCCTTCGCGCAGGCCCAGTGTAGAGGCACCAACCCGCCGTCCAGCCGGGCGTTGAAATTGGCGTCGCTGGCGACAAGCTCCGGTGCCAGGGGCCAGCCGCAAGCCTTGATCATTTGCAGAAGTTTCCAATCGTTCATTGGGCGTGTGACCTTGGTTCGGTTGGTTGCGGATTCGCCGTACGCTGCAGTCTCTCACAATCCCAGTTGGTTTTTTCGGCTATGTTGGTGGGCCATGGCCGCTGAATTAGCTAGGCATTCCTCATCAACGCATCCACGCGCTCCAAGAACTTGTCTGGCCTCTCGCCAAATTCCGGCAGCAAGCTATATGCATCATGCGCAGCTCTTTCAAGGCGACCCATGAGGGTGGTGTAGAAGTCAAGCAAATTGGCTGCATCCATGGCCGCATTTTTGGCCTCCAGTTGGTATCGCTGGGCCCGCCTACCAGACAGGTGAGTCGTCGGGGTGTCAGCTATCGCGGCCATCCTGAATTCTGACACGGGCTGACAGCAGTCATCCACCACTAAGCAAAACGGGAGCCGAAGCCCCCGTAGATTTGAGTATCAAGAGCTTATGCTTGTTTGGCCTTGCGGCGCTTTACCGTAGCTCCAATCAGGCCCAAACCAGCTAGCAGCATCGCGTACGTTTCGGGTTCAGGCACTGCTGAAATTACTGCCTTAAAAGCCAAATCTCCCCCGTCTACTCCATTGTCGCAAGGGACACCAACCATACAGTCCCACATGCTTAACGTCCCACTTGTCAATGACAATGTAGATGAATTGCCCAATTGAGCCGGGTTTAACCCCCCCAGGGCGTAGACCAATTGACCACCAGTGTAGCTGTCAGTAGTCGTGGTGCCATACATGCTGCCAGCCGACTGAGCAGTTTGGACCTGCGAGGTTGAGATCATGACGACGTAATTTTCGTTAGGATTCAGCAGAATTCCGTTACCGAAGTTGAACGTTACTTGCTTGAAAGCGCCATTTGCGGGCACGGCGCCTGTAGTCATCGTTGAACTGGTGAATAAAGCCGGTCCGTCGTTGTATTGCAGATTGTTGGCAGGATCGGTCGCGTCCTGTGTCCAGTGGTAGACGTAGGCCTTAAAACCAGCGGATTGTTGATTCAAATAGAATGAAAAAGACTTCAACATCCCACCGTCACCACTATAAATAGTTTGACCAATTGTGGTGATTGCGTTTGGGCCTGCGCCAAATCCAAGGCTGCAATTCCCGGAGCTTAGGCAACCGGATTGCTTATTTATCCAGCCTGCAGTGGTGTCGATAGTTGTTTGTGCCGACGCCCAGACAGAAAGCAGCGCGAGGCCAAACGATGCAAGGATTTTCATCAGCCACATACTCACCTTACTACGCACTTGCATTAAATTCTTTCTGGTTGGATTCTTGATTGACGCGAGGTGCGAGCATGTGGGTAAAACGGATCTAAGTCAATGGTCTGAAAGGGCTAACGGGTAAACCATTGGCAGTTTCACTTCAATCAGACAACTGGTGCATATGCATGCTAAGTAGCCGCAACTTATGTCTGCTTCCGCGGCGAACCGGCGGTACCACTTCATGGACATTCTGCCACCAGCAATGGGCTGGAAGCGGGTGCACACGACTGGCAGTTTATGGGTGGCACAGTTCAATCAACCACAGCATCCGTTTTGACATGGCCTTACGTCCTAAATGCCCGACGCGCTTAATGATGTTTCATTGGATGTATTGAGATTCAAGTTGGTCAGCAAAGTAAAGTAGCATTTCCCTTCTGACTCCAGCTCACAAACAAAAGAGAGTATTTGCCATCATGAAAAATCTAAAAGTCTCGCAACGCCTGTTCACCATCGTTGCCTGTGCATGTATTGTCATGCTGATCCTCGCGGCAATTAACTGGTCAGTGCTCAGTAGCATGGCCGCACAGCAGGACCAAGGCGTCACGCTGGCCAACAATGCGGGCAGGCTCAAGGATGAGTCTAATCTTGCTGCGCAAGCCTACCGCGTAATCGCAGATTCATTTATCAACAGAAACTTTGAAGAAACTCAAAAGCGATGGGACGAGTCGAACAAACGGTTTGATGACTCACTTGCATTTGCCAACGGCATTGCCGATACGTCAAATAAGAAGGCTGCGGTACAAGAAGCTACTGCTGCGTACCAAGAGCTGCGTAAGCTCTATGAGGGCACCTACTTGGCCCTTGATAAGAAAAACGCTTCCAGAGAAGAAGTTGCAGATGTGGACGATGCTGTAGACAAGCAAATTGATAAGTTTGACGCAGCCTATTCCAAACTGGAAACGGAAATGTCAGCAGATGCTAAGCAACTAGATGAGCAATTCGATGCAACGGCTAAGACTGCTCGAATTGGTGTTTTAGCGTCAATTGCACTAGGTGCCGCCATTCTGACGATTTTGACCTTTGTGGTTTCCAAAAGCATTACCGGGCAATTAGGCATGGAATTGGCCGATGCCACGGCTCTGGCACATGCCATTGCAGCAGGTGATTTAACCCATGACTTTTCACATGGTTCACAGGATAAAGGCAGCCTAGCAAGTGCGCTTGATGGCATGTTGGGTACTCTCAAGTCGATTGTGTCCAATGTTCGCCAAGGTGCAGACACGGTAGCTACTGCTAGCGCCGAAATCGCCCAAGGAAATACCAATCTATCTTCACGAACTGAACAGCAAGCCAGTGCGTTGGAACAAACCGCTGCCTCAATGGAGCAACTCGGCTCTCAGGTAAAGCACAACTCTGACAACGCTCGTCAGGCCAATTCACTAGCCAATCAGGCATCGCAGATTGCTGTTACTGGTGGCGAGGTAGTAGGTCAGGTGGTCGAAACCATGAAAGGCATCAACGATTCCTCCCGCAAGATTTCAGACATTATCAGCGTTATCGACGGTATTGCTTTCCAGACAAACATCCTTGCCTTGAACGCGGCAGTCGAGGCGGCGCGTGCCGGTGAGCAAGGGCGCGGGTTCGCCGTCGTTGCGTCTGAAGTGCGCAGCCTTGCTGGGCGCAGTGCAGATGCAGCCAAAGAGATCAAAGCACTGATCAATGCTAGTGTAGAGCGCGTGGAACAAGGTACGACCCTCGTCGACAAGGCGGGCGAGACTATGACAGAGATTGTGAGCAGCATTGGCCGAGTTACCAGCATCATGGGTGAGATCAGTTCAGCTAGTGAAGAGCAGGCATTGGGAGTTGCACAGGTTGGTGAGGCGGTAAGCCACATGGATCAGGCGACACAGCAAAATGCTGCATTGGTTGAAGAGATGGCCGCCGCCGCCGGCAGCCTTAACTCTCAGGCAAACGACCTTGTGCAAGTAGTTGCCGCGTTCAAGCTGAATGCTGGTGATGTGGCTGCCAGGACATTCAATCAACCGCACGTCGCACCTTTGCCGAATGCATCCGTCCGAAAGTTGCAGTCACGTCATCCAGATTTCCGCTCGCCGGCAGTGGCAGCAAAGGCAACGGCGAAGCCGAAGGCGCCAGTGCCGACGCTTAAACAGCCAGCAAAGACATCAAGCCAGATGGCAACAACCGCAGCCAGCAACGCCAATGATGAGTGGGAGACTTTCTAACCGACGTTGCTGTGGACATTCGGCAATTCTTTACAACTAGCGACAAGCATTTGGTAAACGATTGGAGGAGAGAATGCCTATCGATCACTGGTTGCGAACGCCTTGATGGAGCAAGCAGATTGCGAATCTAAACGTCGGTTCCCGCGGCAGAGTCCTGCCGACCGCCTCGCTGCAGCGAATGGGCACTGAAGGTGCCCTCCAATGTCCTCAGCCCGGCTATTAATTTGGTGAGGCTTGGTACGTCAGGTAACGGGCGACGCTATCAGGCCACGGTAATGCGCGTTCCGACCACCTGCGGAACTTGGGGTGCGTCACTCGATTGCGGTCATTGTGCGAACGTATTTCTCAATACCGTCCGTCCAGCCCGCGAAACGGGCATCTGACCTCCTTCGGCTCTTGTGCCGCGAAAGCTGTCAATTGCGACTGGAAGCTAGCGAGAAATTTTAATTCATTTGTGCAATGTGGACGCAACCAGACTGCGCTGCCAGAATTGCGGCCATACAAATCAAATTCGATGGGGAGGGGTTGATGTTTAAGTTTTTTCAGTTTTTATTGCTGTTTTGCTTAGTGGTGACTGGTCAATTCGCTTCGTCACAAACGCCCTACCAACCGGACGACCTTTCGACTAACTTCAAGCGTGTGGAGCCAGATGAGGAAGTCAGGCTAAAAGCCGTCTTAGCCGAGCCATTGCCTGTTGGCGTACCGAAAGCAACTCTGCTAACTTACTTTCAAGCAAAACAAATCGCCGTAGATCGATTGGGCGAGGCAGATGCTCGAGAAAGCTTTTATCGCCAGTGGGTCGCTGGGATGCCAGGGGAATTGGTACCCTTAAATAATCTTTCGAATATTTTGGCTGACAAAGGGGAATTAGACGAAGCTATTGAATTGAACAAAACGCTGATAGAAAAGACCTTATCAGAGATTACGAAGGAGTTTTATCGTGTAAATCTTGCATCTAAATACAGCGATTCTTTTCGCGACATAGAGGCCCAACAGACACTGGATATAGCAATCGAAAAACTTAAGCGCCTGAAAAAATTGGGGCAAAAAGGCTACAACCTGATTTCATTGCTACGGGCAGAAGGGAATGCGTCGAATCTCCATTCTCTGCTGCATCGTAGGTATGGACACTGGGGGCAGGCGATCGATTCAGCAAGTGCCTCGGTCGAAGTGAGTAGACAGGCATTAAAACTTGCAGATGACTTGCCAAAAAATGAATTCAAGCGTGATTGGGTTTATCAAACAGCTCACGACCTTGCCGGGAATTTGGCGAAAAAAGAAGGGGCGTTCCGTGCATCAGGACGTTTCAGCGAGGCGGAAGAAACGCTTAGGGAGTACGTTCGCCTGTCCCAGGAAAGGGAGCTTCCTCCCCTGTTCCTTCAGGGACTCAACCAAATTTCGGGCGCACTGCGAATGGATCAACGGGAATTCGCCATTGCAGAGAATTACTTTCGGAAAGCAGAGAGAGTTTATGCCTCACTGGGTTATGGCGAGCTGCATCGAGGTAGGGTGTCACGCTACCGCGACATAATTGCCACGCTGGAGGGACAGCATCGGTGGGGCGATGCAATTGCGGAACTTGCCCGCCTAGATGGACTCGCTGGCGCAGATGAGGTGCTTAAAAAGCGAGTCAAGTTTCCGTTTGAGCGTGGTTATGCATACCTTGGGAGCGGTAAGCGACTTAGCGAAGCTGAAAATCTATTTCAGGACTTGTCAAATGATCTGGGTAAGCGCTACCCTGCAAGCCATTTCTTCGTCGCTCAGGCCAATGGTTTGCAGGCAGTTGCATTGTGGCGCATAGGAGATGCTGCAAGCAAAGTCAAAGCACTACCCATGCTAAGGGCGTCTGTACGCGACTACATGTTGCCCGATAACTTCGAGATGGAAACCGTGGGCTTAAGCAAAGAGGTTAGGCAACTGATCTTTGACACTTACCTTGAAGCTATGTTTTCGTCCCGCGATGTAGATGCGGTAGATGCGATGGCCCCTGCGGATTGGGTGCGTGGTGGCATGGTGCAGGAGGCTCTTGGGGATGCCGCATTGCGGTCAGCCGTGTCAGAACCCGAACTTTCGACGCTGGTACGAAGTGACCAGGATTATAAAAATGAAATCGAAGCGCTGCGAAAATTCTTGGCGGGAGATGGTGGCGGTTCTCGGACTCCATTGCCCGAGATCGCCGCCAAAATACGCTTAAGGATTGACGAACTTGAGGTTTCGCGCCGCAGTGTCTTGCTCGAACTCAGGTCCAAATTCCCAGATTACGATCGTCTGGTGCGCCCCGCTCCGCCCACTGCTATTGATATTCGACAGGCGTTGACCAAAGATGAAGCGTTAGTAATGCTTCTTCCTACGGAAGATGCTGTGTACATTTGGGCCATAACTAGCGACAGCCGAGGAGCTTCGGCGCGTGTTGGGTTGCCAAAGGCTCAACTTGCCAAACTCGTACACGATTTGCGCATGACACTGGACTTC
Organism: Comamonadaceae bacterium; assembly: GCA_947373605.1. Taxonomy (GTDB): domain Bacteria; phylum Pseudomonadota; class Gammaproteobacteria; order Burkholderiales; family Burkholderiaceae_C; genus Allorhodoferax. The sequence goes on along the minus strand of CANBYM010000029.1, from coordinate 21,152 downwards.
GGGGAAATGGGGGCGTCAGTGCGGCCATTTAATGATGTGGCCTCGGCCGATTTGTACCAGCGACTACTCAAACCGATTGAAACTTCTTTTGTAGGAAAGAAGCACTTGATTGTAGCGGCCGGTGGTGTGCTTGGACAAATTCCTTTTGGCGTCCTGCTAACCCAACCCGTTATGAAGGTTGATTCAATGTCGCCGTGGTTGATTCATCAAACCGCCATTACGCATGTCCCAAGCCTAAGCGCATGGTTGGCCGTCAAACAGTTCGCCAAGGCCAAATCAGCCCCAGACGCGTTTGAGGCATGGGGTGACCCTCAGTTCAGTTCAAAGATAAACATGGCAACGAAAGACGCTCTGGGCACTGCTATGCGTCATGTAGTGTTAACTCGCGCTGCAGCGGTTGTTGACTTGGAGAAAGAGCAAATGCGTGGTGCAGTACTATATTCCGACATACCGTCGTTGCCCGAAACACGTGACGAATTGCTGGCTATCGCCGGTATATTGAAAGTCGACACGAGCCGCGACGTGCATCTAGGTACGCAGGCGAGTAAGGCCAGTGTCCTGCAAAGCAATAGGGAGGGCGAACTTTTAAAGAAGAAAGTCATCGTATTTGCCACCCACGGTTTAATGGCTGGCGATTTGCCGCACCTGACACAACCGGCGCTGGCATTAGCCGGCACGGGCAATGAGGGTAAAGACCCGTTGGGGGCGCTCCTCAAGCTTGACGAAGTGCTGACCCTAAAACTCAATGCTGACTGGGTGATTCTGTCGGCTTGCAACACGGCGGCTGCCGACGGCAGGGCCGATGAGGCCCTCAGTGGATTAGCAAGGGGATTTTTCTACGCCGGTAGCCGCAGCTTGCTGGTCACACACTGGGCGGTCGAGAGTGAGTCAGCCAAGGAGCTCACGACGAACACAATGCAAAATTACATAAACAATCCGACACAACGTAAGGCAGAGAGTTTGCGCCAAGCCATGCTCACTGTGATGTCGAATCCGAAGTATCAGCACCCAGCATACTGGGCACCGTATGCGCTTGTCGGAGACGGTGGGCGCTAGAGAGAGTCCGCTTTAGGGACTAGAGTTTCAAAAGTTGTACTTCTGCTTCCAGCCCCTATGCAGAGTTCCCAACTATGCAAAGGTGCCTGTCCATTGTCGGAACTGGCCGCTGTGGCGTGAGCTATTGTGGCAGGTGAAGACTGCGCAAAGTTACAGCGTTTGCAGGAATCGCAGGAGCGAGTCTGGCGCCTTGTAACGGCCCATCTTGGTGTCGGGCTCCTCCAGCCGAGCGAGCGCCTTCTCCTTCATTGCCAGGTCGGCTTCGACATACCGGTGGGTCGTTGTCGTACTCTCATGTCCGAGCCACAGTGCGTTCATGTTGAACCGCACGCCCGACTGCAACAGGTGCATGGCGCTCGTGTGCCTGAGCGTGTGAGGCGAGACGCGCTTATTGGCGAGGCTGGGTTGCTCCGCCTCGGCTCGGGTCTGCGTTCAGTCAGATGCCGCTTGAACGCTAGAGCGTGCGGCCCGATAGGACCGGCAGCAAGCCAATCGACCTCAATGACACGAGAGAGCGGTGCGGCTTACATGGTGATCTCCAAAAGTGGGATCGCCAGTACGGTCCAACGTAAAAACCATGTCCAGTTCAGAGAGGGAACTTGGGTCCAGACATCGCGCCGCCATTTCAACTGAGCCACCATCGCAGCACGACCTGTGCATAGTTGAGAACTTTGCATAGGGGCTAGAAGTCGACATACGTCAAACACCAATCTGACCGCTGCAATGTTGAACTAGCTACTCCGTGCTCTTTTCTTTGCGTCCGTAGCGTATGAGGCCAACAACACTACCGACGACCAAAAAAAGTGCGGTGATCTGGTAATCGTGCAGTTCCTGCCCTAAAAAAACAAGGGCCAGCAGCACCGTCACGGCTGGGGCGGGTGCGGTAATGGATGCACCTTTTGACACATCGATGTACTTGACTGCAGTGAACCAGAAAAACAGTTCCAAGTAATAAGCAAAACCCATGAGAAACGCCACCAACTGAAATTTCCAATTTGTACCGGTGGTCAGCAACCCGCCTGATCCTTGCATGAACAGACAAGCGAAACCCAGAAACAGGGCCGCAATCAAAACCCGCGTCACTATGACTTCTGACGGCGTAATGGCTGAGGCATTCATCATCTCTTTGATGATGACGTGAGCAATACTCCAAAGCAGCGGAACGACCAAGGCAAGCCAGAAGCCACTGGAAATAGTGGACAGATGCCATGTGCCCTGCGTGCCAAGGTAGACCATGGATGCTGCGATTACCAGCGTAAAAGTCATTTCTGCAGTGGACTTACGTCTCCTTAGAAAGAGTGCTTCCCATATGAGTGCGAACAATGGATAGGCTTGTACGGCGACCGCAAAGGTGACAGGTCCGGTCAGATCAACTGCCAAGACGTAGGCAAATGTTGCAGCACCGAACAAAACGCCGGTAAGTAGAACCAGTGCCCACGTATGAATACTGCTAAATGTGCCCGTACTCTTATGCAGTTCGCCCGAAACCTGCGCCCTTTTTCGCTGGACCAGATACACGGGCGCGGCGAAGGCAAGTTGCCAAAACGAGAGCCAAAACGCAAATGCCAATGCATTTCCATCGTTGGTTCTTACCGTCGCGATGATCGGGAGAATTCCCAATATCAACAAACACAAAAGCGAAAGCTGGATACCTTTGGTGTGGCTGTTCATAGTGCAATACAAAACATCAATATAGATAAGGCACTACGCAGGCCCGTCGATGCCATTGCTGCTGGTAGTCGGGTTTCTGGGGTTTATCACCTCGAGGATGCAGTCAACTTTGACAGTCTTACTTCCGCTTTCGCGGCTAGGCCGAATTCTGGCACGGGTATGCGCTATGGGCGATCAACAGAATTGGTTTGGTCGCAACGCGAACCGCATGGGTTAAGCCAACGGCCCACTCTGAATAAACGTGATGCACCCAATCTTGTTGTTGGACACGAACGAACTCGGAGAAATGGCGCTCCCATGCTGTTTTCCAATGGTCCTCGCCTGACCCATCACGCCCAGGCAGCACCAAAACACTGAAGTTGCTGAGAGATTTCATCGGAGCCGCCACGTTGATCGTAATTCTGGGAATTCTATTTTGAAAAAAAGAAATGCTGGTGTCTTCCAGCCTGGAACTACGTCAAAATAGTTACGGTCTTACTGCCCGATAACAGCCATTCGCAAATGCCAGCAATCGGCTCAATTGCGGTCAACATATAGTGCGGGAAGGGAATTGCTGGTGCCAATGGACTAACTGGCAAGCTATGGGGGGGGGAGACTTCTATCAGAGCCCAAAATTAACCCATCCTATAACCATTAGCAGTAAATGGTTTATCAAAAGAACTTTACGCGACAGGCTGCTGCATGTGAATATTAAATATATTTTTATAAAAAAGTAGGGAGGTTTTATATGCAGACGTCTACCACGTTGAACGCTATTGGCCAGGCTATTCAGTCCTATTTCTACGGCATGCACTATGGCGACACCAGTCGTCTGAGAAGTGTTTTTAATCCTGATGCTTGCCTGTTTGGCTTTTACCACGGCGACTTCTCGCGCATGCCATTCGAGGACTGGATGGCAGAAGTTGAAGGAATGGATAAGCCGTCTGAAACGGGTGAGGTTTTTGATATGGCTATCGTTTCGACGGACGTGACTGGTCCAACTGCACTGGTAAAAGTGGCTGAGTTGTATGCCGGACTTAGGTACACCGTTTATTTGAGTTTGGTATTGATCGACGGAAACTGGAAGATAGTCAACAAGCTTTATTACGGCGACTGATCACTGGAACCGCCGTGACAAATCACGAGCTAGCTGATTCCGGTCAGCCTCACTCATGTTCTCTTGTGAAGCGAAATATGGGGAGTGAGTTTGGTGCCTTGCTGGACTCATTCCCTTTGTTTACTTGACTAAATCTTTTTGCGACTTTCGATGCACTCAATTTGGCGCTTTCGAATTTGGCAAGCAAGTCTTTAATCGAATCCGATAGGCACGATCGCTGTTAGGGGAGGCAAATGAAAGATGAAGTCGCTCACACAAGGAAGCTGCATCTGACACCTGAGTTGGTGGCAATGGTGGAGAGATTGGAACCCGATCCAGGTCCCGAACCTGGAACCAGCGAGCATACAGACGAAGAATTTCGCAAGATGGTGGAGGCATTGCTGAGTGAATATTCGCCAAAAGATCTATGGGTCTTTGCATACGGCTCCTTAATCTGGAATCCAGAATTCAAATTTGAAGAAAGCCGCCCCGCAGAAGCCAAAGGTTGGCATCGATCCTTCTGTTTAACCTTAACAAGATGGAGGGGCACGCGAGAGTACCCCGCCCTCATGATGGCGTTGGACCGTGGCGGAAGTTGTAAGGGTGTAGCGTATCGACTACCTGCTGGCGACCACGCTGCACAACTCGATTTATTGATGAAGCGGGAAATCGACGCCAATCCGCCTACAAATATTGGAAGATGGATTTCAGTGCAAACAAGTCAAGGGCCAGTTCGCGCGCTAGCTTTCGTGGCTGACCGAAGCGGCCCCGCCTATGCTGGAAAAATGGGCACCCTGCAAGTCGCCGGAATATTGGCACACGCAGCCGGCCACTGGGGCTCATCGGCCCAGTATCTTTATCGTACGGTATCCATGCTTGAGTCATTAGGCATCCGTGACCGAAACCTGTGGGCAATTCAGGCACTGGTAGCAGAGACTATTCCAAATATTTCGCTATCCCACCCCCCGAAGTGGGGAATGTAGCGATATGCAAAGTGTTTTTCGCGGTCCTCTTTCTCTAAGACGCACTTTTCAATGAGCGACCATCACGGTGTATTGATACCTACTTAAACTGCAAAGAGTGAGGCTACGATGGATCCATTTACCATTAGATTAATTGACCACAACTCGGATGATTACCGTTACGAAGTTGAGTTGCGGCATTTAATACTTAGGGGGCCGTTAGGCCTTTCATTTTCGACCGAGGAACTCGCTGGAGAATCGAATTCTCATCACATTGGATGCTATTTTGAGGGGGAACTGGTTGGTTGCCTTGTGCTAAGACCGGTGAATGCCACGCAAGTTCAAATGCGACAGGTTGCAGTGAATGATTTGGTTCAGGGAAAAGGCATTGGCAAGATGATGGTGAAATATTCTGAAGCATTGGCCAAATCCCTGGGCTTCGTAGAGATGGTACTGCACGCTCGCGAGACGGCAGTTCCATTTTATGAGGCAATGGCTTATACAAAAATTGGAGACCGCTTCACCGAAGTTAGCATTCCACACTGGAGCATGGTGAAAGTCTTGGTGTAGATGGCGCTGCAATAATTGCCATAACGTATGCAAGTCTCTTACTTACCCCCTCCCGCACACGGCAGTTTCGAGGTAACCGGCGCCTGCCCGCACGACTGCCCCGACACCTGTTCGCTGGTCACCAGTGTGAAGGACGGCATAGCCATCAAGGTGCGCGGCAATGCGGCGCACCCGCATACCGGAGGCGTACTGTGCACCAAGGTGTCACGCTATAACGAGCGCACATACCACCCTGAGCGCGTGCTCAAGCCCCAAAAGCGCAGTGGCCCCAAAGGAAGCGGCCTGTTCGAAGAAGTGACTTGGGACGAAGCCCTGAGCGACATTGCCTCGCGCCTGGGCAAAATCGCAGCACGCAACGCGGAGGCGATTCTTCCCTATAGTTACGCCGGCACCTTGGGCCTGGTGCAGGGAGAGGGCATGGCTGCACGCTTTTTCCACCAACTCGGAGCCTCGTTGCTGGACCGCACCATTTGTGCCTCGGCAGGGTCCGCTGCGCTAGAGTCTACGGTCGGCGGCCAGATTGGTATGAAGGTGGAGTTTTTTGCCGAATCCGACCTCATCCTCATCTGGGGCAGCAACTCGATTGCCAGCAACCTGCACTTCTGGCGCCATGTGCAAACTGCCAAGCGCAATGGAGCAAAGATCATTTGCATTGATCCGCGCAAAACCGAAACCGCCGAGAAGTGCCACCAGCACATTGCCCTGCGCCCAGGGACTGACGCCGCTCTGGCGCTGACACTGATGCACGAACTAATACGCCATGATTGGCTGGACCATGACTACATTGCCCGGCACACCTTGGGCTGGGATGCCTTGCGTGCGCGCGCTCAGGAGTGGACGCCGACCCGTGCCGCCGAAATCTGCGGCATCAGCGTCTCCGAGATTGAGAACCTCGCCCGCAACTACGGCGAGGCTTGCAAGGCTGACAAGAATGTAGCAATCCGTCTGAATTACGGCATGCAGCGGGTGCACGGCGGTGGCAATGCCGTGCGCGCGGTGACTTGCCTGCCTGCTCTCACCGGCGCCTGGCGCAAGCGCGCGGGTGGCATGTTGCTGTCCAACTGGGACGTGCATGCCCCCAACAAGGCCCTTCTGCAGCGGCCCGACCTGCTGGGCGCACGTCGTCCCCGCACCATCAATATGGCCACCATCGGGGACGCGCTGCTGGAGTCCGGCAGCCCGGCCTTTGGCCCGCAGATCGAAGCACTGGTGGTGTACAACAGCAATCCCGTAGCCGTGGCTCCAAATTCGGGCAAGGTGGTGCAAGGCTTTGCCCGCGAGGATCTGTTTACCGTGGTGATAGAACACTTCCGCACCGACACGGCCGACTATGCCGACTACATCCTGCCGGCCACCACTCAGCTGGAACACTGGGACATTCATATCGCCTACGGACATACCGATGTGCTGCTGAACCCCCCGGCGATTTCGCCAGTGGGCCTGGCACGCAGCAACACGGATGTATTCCGAGCACTGGCGCAGCGTATGAGATTCGACAATCCCTGCTTTGCCGAAGACGACTTAACCATGGTTCGCCAAGCCTTTGGTGACGCCATAGATTTTGACGAACTGCTTGACAAGGGTTTTGTCACCACGCCAGTACCAGAGGCGCCCTTTGCCTTTGGTGCCTTTCCCACCCCCTCCGGCAAATGTGAGTTTTTCAGCCAACGTTTGGCGGATGAGGGGCAGGATGGCTTGCCCGACCATGTACCCAATTACGAACTGCCGCGACCGGGCGACACCTATCCTCTGGCCATGATCTCGCCGCCGGCACGCAATTTCCTCAACAGCAGCTTTGTCAACGTCAAAAGCCTACGCGACATCGAAGGCGAACCGCTATTGGAAATGCATGCAGACGATGCCGCGGCACGCGGCATTGCCTCGGGTGACACGGTGCGCATCTTCAATGACCGCGGTTCCTACCTTTGCACGGTGCGCATCAATCAGCGCGCACGACCAGGCGTGGTCAACGGACTGGGTGTGTGGTGGCGCAAGCTAGGCCTGGACGGCAGCAATGTGAATGAACTCACCAACGATCAGCTTACGGACATGGGCCGTGCACCCACGTTTTACGACTGTGCAGTGCAGGTTGAGTGCAGTAACGCCATATATTGAGTTGGACGCTCTTGGGATTCACCCATGCCCCCCATTCGACACGCGATTCCTACGGATGCAATAAATCTAGCTGCATTGGCAGAGGAGACCTTCCACGACACCTTATGAGGCATGAACACAGTTGAAAAATTTGAATCTTCATTGGCTAATTTGTCCTAAATGGAGGGGAATATGAAATTTGCCGCAAACCTTGGCTCTCGCCCAAAGTGGCTCACGTTTGACTGCTATGGCACCCTAATTCAGTGGGATGAAGGGCTAATCGCATCGGTCGAAAAAATGCTCAGGCAAAAGGGTGCCGCCGCCGACCGCGTAAGCGCGCACGAACTGGTCCGTGTCTACGACGCGCATGAGCACGCACTGGAAGGTCAAAAACCGCATCGCAGCTTTCGTGATGTCGCGGGCACAGCGATGGCGATGGCAATGAAAGATCTTGGGCTTCCGTCCAGCCCTGGAGACATTGAGGTGCTCACTTCAAGCATTTCAAAGATGCCGCCGTTTCAGGAGGTCGTGCCAACACTAGCTCAACTCAAAAAAATGGGTTTTCGCCTATGCATCGTCTCGAACACAGATGACGACATCATCGCCGGGAACGTGCAGCAGATGGGCGGCTACATCGACAAAGTGGTTACTGCCCAGCAAGCGCAATCGTATAAGCCAACGCGAAAGATCTTTGCACACGCGCACCAAGCGCTCGGCGTGCAGAAAGAGGAAGTGGTGCACATCTGCGCGAGTCCGCACCTTGATCTTCAGGCAGCAAGGGACATCGGATTCCGCTGCATATGGATTGACCGATCGACAGCGCGGTGTCCGCTGCCAGACTACACGCCGGACGCCATTCTCGACAAGCTCGATCGTGTACCGGTACTTTTTAAGCAACTTGGCTGGCAGTAAGCACTTGGATCTAGAAATTTCCACATCTATTTGCTTGAACGAAAAACGTCTATTGAATAGTGCATTCACCAAATTCGATAGGTATGACTCTTTCTAGATTCGGCGAGTGAAAAACAATGAAATTGAACCCGCGTCGGCAAAGTCAGCTTTGGAGAAAATAGCTCAGTGTTTAGCATGGCCGCGTACGGCAGTTTTCGCGGCCATGCTGAATTCTGACACGGGCTGCTTGTTGACTTTGCCCGATCGAATTGCGCTTCTCCAAAGCTGACATAGGTTTCAGTGACCGACAGTCAGCAAAGTGGCTATGGAATTTTCGTGGTCAGGTTCCGTGATCGACCAAGAGCGGTATTCGGAGATTTCATCCTACCCGGCTGTGATGCACTGATTCCGGTCAGTCAATCCGTAACCTTGTAAGTCAAATACCCACCGCAAGCTGCTGTTGAAATTTGTCCGGATTCGGGCATTCCAATTTTGGAGCGACTATGCGTCTCAGAGTACATACCAAATAGACAAGACGGAGCAAATTACGAGGCTCAAGCAATTGCATAAATGGCTATTCCGCAACAGAACCTACTGTGATATGACTACAACTTCGACCATGGCGATTGACCTTAAGCCAGTAAAAATCGGGCTCGCCCTTGCAATTCTCACCATACTTTTTGGCTTGGTGCTCGGTGCCCTCTTCGGATTAAATGAGGACATGTTTCAAAATTACATACAGTCCGGCATTGCCGCCAACCCCCAGTTTTTTGCGGATGCAGCCCAAGAGCAAGAAACAATCTGGCGCTGGGTCCAACGCGCACACTTCCATGCCGGTGGTATCGGTGCATTTTCTTTAGGGCTGGTCATCCTTACGGCCCTGACCAATATGAGTGAGCGCCGTAAGCAAATCACCGCTGCCCTAATTGGGCTGTCGGTTTTTTACCCTTTGTCATGGTTTTCCTTGTTTTTATATGCACCACACATTGGCCGAACTGCCGCGCATAGCGCGTTTATTCCAGAGTTGTTTGTTGATATCGGTGTGGGTGCTCTGAGTCTGGGCTTTCTGTCATTGATCCACAGTTTGTTTTTGCAGGCCGACACTTCAAAAGGCTAGCCCATTCCAACTTCAAAAGAGGCCCGAAATGAAAGACTCCTCGGCAAGGCTCAAATTCATCTGACAATTTCGCTTTTGCAGCGGGAGCAGACATAGTCAAGCCTTTGTACATAATTGACGAGACTTCATTTATGACTTCGAGGGCAACATAGTACTGACCACCGAAATGGTTCAATCCATAAAGCGGGTAGGAGATCAAGTCTATAAAGAGGTTGCCGCTGCGTTGGAGCTTTCAGCAGCAAAGGTGGAGACTGCGTTGACCGCGCGTTATGCGGAACGCGCATCCGATCTTGTGGTTAAGTAAGGGCGTGAATGGGGTGCCAATGTGATCGTCATAGGCACGACCGCCGCGGCGTCAGGCAGGTATCGCTTGGCAGTGACCCGCAATATTGCTGATGCCGACTTGACACAAAGCATGGCTACCTAGCGCGGCGACGAGCTTGGCGTGCTACTGCCGGCCGTTAAAGATATGAACTCGCGCCGTCGAAATTTGGTGGCCAGGTGCGCAACGGGGGCGGAGTCGGTAGCCTCGGCCCAAAATGCGTAGGGGAACAACGACCTGTCGCTGTTATGTCATTTGCAACCGGGAGCGATTCACCAAAGAAGTTCCAACTGGCTATTTGACGCGAAGCTCTACAGTGGTGGTGGCACTACCCATCATGTCGACCACCCGGCAATCGCCGCACATCATCAAGCGTTCAAGATTGTCGCGAAAGGCGCTGTGGTCCCACAGACGCGTCGTCAAAGTCTCAATCATGCGCGCCGTGCCTATAGTTTTCTTGCAACGAATGCAGCCGAAAGGTTGAGACTCATTCAATATCACCGGCGTCTTTGCGGCAGGTGAAAACGATATACGAGGCAACAAGGTGATCGCGCCCTCCGGACAAGTTGTTTCACACAAGCCGCACTGGATGCAGTTCGACTCGATAAAGCTTAGCTGTGGCAAGCCTTTGCCGTCCAACAGCGCAGACTTTGGACAAGCCCCTGCGCAGGCCATGCACAGACTGCAACTGGCACTGTCTATTGCCAACGCACCAAACGGCGCACCTGAAGGCAGTGCGATCTGCGAGGCTTGATGTGGGGCATGGCGAAACAGGTGATCCAGCGCCAGTGACAAGGTCGTGCGCTTCTCTCCAGCGAGGTTAAATGTCGCTGGCACTGCGGGCGTGGAAGCACTCGCTGTTGACAAGACTGAGCTGGCATCGTCGACCAGGCGAAGGTGAAGTCCGGCATAGCCAAGGCCCGAAATAATAGCCTGCCCGACCGCCATTTGCGCAACCAACGCCTCGCGGTAGGCCGGTGCAAGTTCAGCGCCCGCCAACACGGTGACCGAGCCCGCACCAAATGCGACTGCTGACAGCCAGACTTCCAGTCCGACCGATGCCACATGCTCGACTTCAACGGCGACGGTGGCGGGCGGCAGCTCGCCATGCCAGCCGTTATGCAACAGCAGCCCAGGTGGTTCGCATTCTTCTTCAGCGCACCGTGCGATGGCGTGGCGCAGGCCGTCGGCCAGATTGGCTGCGCTCGGATAATCGTAGGTCATGGCGCCGCTTGGGCAGACCGTACTGCAGGCTCCACAGCCGGCACACAGGCTGGGGTTGACATGGATATGACCGTCAATACTGGAAATTGCCTGTGCAGAGCAGACGTCCAGGCAGGCGCGGCAGCCGGATTGGCCGTTACGTGTATGGGCGCAGAGCTTATCGCGAAAGCGGAAATAAACGGGTTTTTCGAATTCACCAACCAGTTCGCACAAGTCTTCTGAGATCGATGCTACGCCCTCTAAGCCGGCCGCGTGGTAGTAACGGCGCGGTGGCAGTTTGGCCGACATCAGGGGCTGCTCCTGGAGGTCAAGCAGTAGATCGCTTGTGATGCGCATACTTGGCACCAAAGGGTCTACTGGCAGCCAACCTATCTGGAATTCGCCCAGCCAGCCTTGCAATGCAATTTCACGCCCCGCATACAAAGGGTAACGATATTGCCCCGGCAGGCCGGCAGGCATCGAGCCATCGGTGACCAGCACGCTGACTGCCAGGCGGTCGCACAGGAGTTCGGCTGCCGCCATCGCCAATTTACCTGGTCCGATAATCAGCGTGTCGCCCCGTGAACTGTATCGCACCGCTGGGCGCAGGGCAGCGCCGGCGAAAATTGGGAAAGCGATGCTCACTCGTCTCTTTCTGGCTGGCGTTGTTCCCGATTCGGGTGGCCGGGAATGTCGGAGCTTGCCGCTGCCTCTACCTTGGTGGCAGGCATCATGGCGCGACCGCACTGCAGGGTCGCCAGCATCACTGCCGAGACAGGCGACGGCAGGTTGTAGTCACCCATGTAAATATCGAGGCCGTCGACAATATTGAAGTGCGGGTCGGTGAACATTTTCTTGAGCGCCAAGCGACGTATGCCGGCGTTCGCACGCACGCTCATAAAGGGAGCGAAGTCACTATCGACATCAAGGTCAGCCACGTCGACCGCAGTTAACGGCGGCAAAGGTGCAACGATTTCAACTTCACGGTTTGCCGTTATTGGCGGCATGGCGGCCGGTACAGCGCTGCGCGAATCGTCCTGATGTTTCAATCGCGACCAGCGAGACAGGAATGCTTCGTCAGTCATACGTGTTGTCCCCGACGATGAGCGCCGCCATGGGCATGGCGCTCGCGCGGCTGGTAATGCTGGCGCAAGTTGTCAGCGAGCCATGCATGTATGTCCCCAGCCATTTTCACACCGTCGGCCATTTCACCCGAATCGAACATTCTGGTGCCTTCGGCGTAGCTGACCGAAGCCTTGAGCGGCATCGCGCGTCCGCCTTCCATGCGCCATAAGATAAATACCTTGGGCGCCGGCGCATTGCAGTTTTCCAAATAGCCTTCCTGTTCGTCGGCAAAGAATTCCAGCTGCAGGCCAGACACCACATAGATATCGCCTCCGGGATCCTGGCGCAAGATTTGCAAGATCGGAATTGCACCATCATCGACTACCACATCAATGGCAGACCACGTGACTTCTGCCCAACGGTGCCCGGAGGGGCGGCTCTGCATGATGATGCTGATGGGGAGATTGGCGAGGCGCATGGCGATCAACGCTTGACGGGCATTGGCAATGCTGCAGGTGCAGCCGCTATCGGAAGCGGCGTCAAAGCCACCGGCGGATAAACCTTCAAACTGCGCATGGTCGCGTTGTAGCGCCAGCGCCTGGTCACATCCTCCATCGACACCGTAAGCGCAATCTGTGCCTGTTTGGCGTCCGCATCCGCTTGGGCTTTTTTTTCCACTGCTGCGGCAGCCTGTGAAGGGGTTGGCGGCAGCAAGGCGGCGTTTGCAGCGAGGCTGCTTGCCACTAACAGCAGTGGAATCCAGGTTAGAAACACTTTGTGTCGCATACTGATCTCCTTATTTGATTTGGGGTGTAGCGTTCTCAGAAGGCTTGCTGCTACCAACCGGGCCATGGCCGGACTCCTGCACAGAACCGGCTGTCGCGGTACCGCCGGAATTGCCCTCGGCGCCGCCGCCATGAAAAGGTGTGCCGCCGGAATAATTGCCATCTGTTTCAGGCTTGGCTTTGTGTGCCAGGACCTCGCCACTTGTCGATCCCCCGGCACTGATCTGGCCCGGAAAACTTGTTTGTCGGATCACTGCGCCCCGAATCTCGCCAGGTCGGTCGCATGCGACCAGCAATATGCCGGCCAGCAGCAACAAAATGATAAAGATTGATTTATTCATATTCGCGTCCTTAACGGATCGGCCCAGGCATTGGTGGCATATGCACGGGCACCATTGCATCCGATTCGTCTTGCGTCGCAAGCACCTGCTCGTACCATAGTGAATGATGCTCACGTGCCCACTCGGTATCGATCACGCCGTCGCGCATCGCCCGATAGGCGCCCGGCATGCCAATTGTGCCGATGTAGATATGCGCCATTGCGCCGGCCATGTACAGCGAAGCACCGGCGATATGCAGCACGTCGGCTATTTGCAATTGGTAGCGGGTTTGGTCCAGCACCACAAAATCCATCACCAGGCCGGTCGAGGACATCAACAGGCCCAACATGGTCACGGCGCCCCAAAACCATAACTTCTCGCCGGCGTTGAAGTAGCCGGCCGGAATGTGGCGCTTGGACACGAGACCGCCAAAATGCTTGATCCACTCCAAGTCAGCGTGAATGAAAAAATTGCGATGCACAAAGGTGACAAATATCGCGAGCGAACAAAATACGAATAGTGGCCCGACAAAGTTGTGCAAGGTCTTGGAAAACATTGCCAAATCAGCGAACGCAGCATGCCCCAGCCACGGCAATATGATCTTCTTGCCGAACAAAAGCAGCAGGCCACTGAACGTCAACACCAAAAAGCTGATCGCCGTCGACCAATGCACGACCCGCTGCCAAACCGAAAATCGCTGGAGCGTACGGCCGGACGGTGGATGTTCCAGCCGCATGGGGCCAATCAGCATGTAAAAACCGACGATCACCAGTAGCATCACCAACAGCAACACCCCGCAGCCTAGCGCCAGGTCTTCGTTGCGCAAATAACGCCATGTGTTGCCGCCGCGTTGCAATAACACATCCCGCTCCGGCTCACCGTAGGGCCCCAGATAATGGCGATCAAGATGCTGCTTGCCGGATGCGCTATCGCCCAGTCCGGGCTGGGTGCCGCCCTGCTCTGCTTGTTGGATAGTACGTTCTTCCGGATACGGCAATGGTGCATTGCGATCCGGCACGCCGGCGCTGGCAGTCATGGACGCAATACCCAAGATCAACGTGGCGATGAAATGAATGGAGATGCGCATGGTCTAGCTCCTTAGCGCTTGGCTCGACGGAACTCGTCCTGTACCTGGACGCGCGCTGCGATGGCTGCTTCCCAAGCCCCACGGTCACCCTTGAAAGCGACCTGCTGCGGTTGATTATCGATTTGCCCGGCATATGCGCCATTCACAAATGGCGCGTGCTGCTCGACCTCGAGGCAGCCTGCCAGAGACACGGATACGAGGGTGGTTGCAAGGCGAAGCCTGCGCGCGGCCTTCATTTTGCCGGCCGTTCGTAAGCCACGTCCCAGCCCCACAGCTGCCCGCCGTAGCCACGGCGCGCTGTGCGTTCCTCGTAAATAGCACTGATCACATTGGCGTCACCGGCGAGAAGCGCTTTCGTCGCGCACTGCTCGGCACAAGCCGGCAGTTTGCCTTCGGCGATGCGGTTGCGACCATACTTTTTGAATTCTTCGTCCGACAAGTCTTGCTCAGGCCCGCCTGCGCAATACGTGCATTTGTCCATCTTGCCGCGATGGGCAAACAGGCCGGTCTCCGGGAACTGCGGGGCGCCAAACGGACAAGCCAGCGCGCAGTAACCGCAACCTATGCACTGGTCCTTGTTATGCAAGACGATACCGTTGTCAGTGTGGTAAATGCAATTGGTCGGACAGACCGCCATGCAAGGCGCATCCGTACAGTGCATGCAGGCCACCGAGATCGAATGCTCGCCCGGACTACCATCATTGATCGTGACCACCCGACGGCGACTCACACCCCAAGGTGTTTCGTTTTCACTCTTGCAGGCCGTGACACAGCCATTGCAGTCGATGCAACGTTCGGTATCACAAATGAATTTCATTCTGACGGTCATGGGAATTCCCTCATTTATGCCGCAGCCAACCGGCACAGAGATACTTTGGTTTCCTGCATCATGGTCACGGCGTCATAGCCGTAGGTCCACAGCGTATTGACAGCTTCGCCACGCACGATGGGCGCAGCGCCTGCCGGGTATTTATCCAGCAGGTCCTGACCCATCCAGTGTCCGCCGAAGTGAAAGGGCATCCAGACGATCCCCTTCGGCACGCGCGGCGTCACAAACGCCTTCACTTTGATGCGCGCTCCAGCCGGCGATTCGACCCAAATGAATCGATCAGAGACCGCGCCATAGCGACTCGCGTCGGCCGGGTTAATCTCGACAAACATCTCCTGTTGCAGTTCGGCCAGCCAAGGATTCGAACGCGTCTCGTCGCCGCCGCCTTCGTATTCGACGAGCCGGCCTGATGTCATGACCAACGGATAGTCTTTTGAATAATCGATCGCCTGCACCGATTTGAACAGCGTCGGCACGCGCCAGAAATTGGCCTTGTCGTCGTAAGTAGGATATTGCGCCACCAGATCGGGGCGCGAAGACACCAGCGGCTCACGATGCACCGGCACGGGATCCGGGAAATTCCACACGTTGCAGCGGGCCCGGGCATTTCCGTAGGGCGTGCAGCCATGTGACATGACCACTCGGATAATCCCGCCTGACGCATCGGTCTTCCAGTTCTTGCCTTCCGCTTTGGTTATCTCTACTGGCGTGAGTTCGTTCCACCAACCCAGCTTTTTCAGGAAGACGTGATCAAACTCCGGATAGCCGGTATCGATTTCGCTACCGACCGGTGCAGAACCATCGGCGGCCAGCAGCGATTCGCCATCGTGTTCAACGCCCCAGTTAGCGCGAAACGGCATGCCACCTTCCATGACTGGTTTGGAGATGTCATACAGGATGGGCGTACCAGGATGTTTCATCTCCGGCGTGCCCCAGCATGGCCATGGCAGGCCATAGTAGTCGCCTGCACAAGGGCCGTCACTGGCGCGCAGCGTAGTTGGATCGAAGGTATGCTTGTTCTGCATGTGGAGTTTGAGGCGCTCCGGCGAGCATCCGGTGTAGCCGATGGTCCAGCAGGACCGATTGATTTCACGCAGGATGTCTTCGATCAGCGGCACGTTATTGCTGACCGCAATGTTTTTGCATAACTCGTTGGCAAATCCAAGCTTTTTGGCAAACAAGTACATGATTTCGTGGTCGGTCTTCGACTCAAACAGCGGCTCAATCACTTTTTCGCGCCACTGTATGCTGCGATTCGACGCCGTCACCGAGCCCTGCGTTTCGAACTGCGTGGCCGCCGGCAACAGGTAGACACCGTCCGTGCGACCGTGCATCGCGGCGGTCATCGACGGATAGGGATCGATGACGACCATCAGGTCGAGTTTTTGCATGGCCAACTTCATGTCCGGCAAACGGGTCTGGCTGTTTGGGGCATGTCCCCAGTAAAACACCGCGCGCAGATTGGACGGCTGGTCAATGTATTGGTTTTTCTCCAGCACACCGTCAAACCAGCGCGACACCGTCATGCCTGGCTTTTCCATCAGGTCCTTGGAGCCGAACCGACTTTGCAACCACGCGTAATCCACCTCCCAGACGCTAGCAAAATACTTCCAGGCGCCTTCCGCCAAGCCGTAGTACCCGGGCAGCGAATCCGGATTGGGGCCGATGTCGGTCGCGCCCTGGACATTGTCATGGCCCCGATAAATATTGGCGCCCCCACCTGCCTTGCCGATATTGCCAAGAGCGAGTTGCAGGATAGACAACGCGCGCACATTTGCCGTGCCCACATGATGTTGCGTAATACCCATACACCAGACCACCGATGAGGGGCGGTTATTTGCTAAGGTCTCAGCGACCTGGCGCACTGCAGCGGCGGAAATCCCGGTCACTTCTGTGACTTTTTCCGGCGTCCATTTGGCCACTTCCAGTCGTACTGCCTCCATTCCATGAGTGCGGGCAGCAATGTAGTCCTTGTCTTCCCAACCGTTTGCGAAGATGTGCCACAAAAGACCCCATACAAATGGGATATCAGTCCCGGGTCGGATCGAGATGTATTGGTGGGCAAAGCGTGCAGTGCGCGTAAAGCGTGGGTCCACCACGATCATTTTCGCGCCCAACTCCTTGGCATGCATGAAGTGCAGCATCGAGATCGGATGAGCCTCAGCAGGATTGGAGCCGATAAACATGACTGCTTTGCTGTTGTGCAGGTCGTTGAAAGAATTGGTCATTGCGCCATAACCGTAGGTCTGGCCCACGCCGGCAACCGTGGTGGAGTGGCAGATGCGCGCTTGATGGTCGCAGTTGTTGCTGCCCCACATTGAGACCCATTTGCGCAGCAAGAAGGATTGCTCGTTACCGTGTTTCGAGCTCCCGATCAGCATCAGCGCATCGGGTCCCGATTGCGCGCGCATAGCCAGGAGTTTTTCGCCGATCTCATTGATGGCCTGATCCCAGCCAATTCGAACATATTTACCTGCCACTAGCTTCATCGGATACCGCAACCGGTGTTCGCCATGCCCATGTTCACGCAAAGACGCACCTTTGGCGCAATGCGCGCCCATATTGATCGGCGAATCGAAGGCTGCTTCCTGGCGTATCCAGACGCCGTTCTTCACTACCGCCTCCACTGAACATCCGACCGAACAATGGCTGCAAATCGTGTGTTTGACCTGTTGTCCGGCTGCTGCATTAGATACAGCGGCGGTCTGCGCACTGGCGGCCTCAATCGCATTGATTGGTAGCATCTGGGCGATCGCGGCACCACCTGTCGTGATACCCGCCTGACGCAGGAAGGCACGACGGCGGGAAGTCGCTTCTGGCTGCGGTGTTGCCTTTAGCGCCGGAATTTCTTTCTGGGCCGGCTCAGAACCAGCAGTAATTGGGAGTCGCGATATTTTTACGAAGGACATGCGACTTCTCCAGCTACCAGTAACGTGCGCTGCGATAGTAGGCCTTGACGTGCGGGCTTTCCTGATAGCCGGAGGACTTGGTCTCAGGCATTTTCAAATGCGCGGCGTTATAAGCTGCAGGATTGGCGCTGACCAGGGCTGTGCAGATGCCAAGAGCACCCAAACCGCTAGCCTTTGCGAGGAGCCTGCGGCGTGTGACGTCAGCAGTGCCAGCAGGCGCAGCCAGCAACTCGGACGGCTGTCTGTCTGGGCTTTTCATGCCGCCACCAAAGTGTCGTCATAGCGAAGTGATTCGGTTTCAATCTCAAAAAATTCCTCTGCAAGGTCCGCTACGTGAAGGTAAAAGCCATCTTTGCTTTCACCGCGCATGTCAGCCAGGCAGCGCTGCGCCCAAGATGCAAGATGCTTCGCAAAGAAAACATCGGCAGTTGGAACAGATGAGAGCGAGGCGGACCGGCCACCTGAAATCAGGACGCGCATCGTATCGCACAACAGTGCGAGATGATCTTCGGTCTCCAACTGACCAGAGCTACGCGCAAGACCCAATGCGGCCAGGTCGCTTCGCAAATTGACCAACGGTGCCTCGTGGAGAAACCCGGCGAGGTAGTGGCTGGCATTTGGAATGATGCGCGGTGCGCCAATACTGACGAACATCCTGTCAAATTCATCACTGACTGCAATTGGTGTACTTGTGGCTGCGCAGCAGGCCAAGCGTTTTCGCGCCATGCTGAAACGACCAGCACCATGGATATCCGCTTCTTCCCTGGCCAGTACAGCTAACAAGTCCGCGTCAGGGGCATCAAGAAACAGGCGCGCCAAGAGACCGTACAAGCCAACACGCGCCATATCTTCCGGTGCTAACACCGGTTCGCAGCGGTCGCCCGCAGACAGGCCCGTATCACATAATGCATCGGCGTTCATTGATCTCCCGTTCTGCTGTAAGGGCGGCTAAGATTTCAAATTCATACCAATCCGCAGTCGTCCGCTTTGCCGGCGATTGCTGATCTTTCGCTTCTAATTTTGACGGGCACCGTATGGAGAATCTGTGTGTTGCCACACATATGAATTGACCCGAGTCTCTCCGACACTAGCGGGCGGTCACGATACCCGTTTGAAAAGTGAACAGCAATGCAAATGGAATCAACGATCTACCCATACCGCCCCCGCGCCAGTGCCGGGTTTGCGTGCCATCAGTTATTGCGCTGAAAACGAGAGGACCCTACATTGCAATTAAAAATCGGCCAAATGATTTGACCTTCCAGAATACCCAACTTGGTTACCTTCCTTACCTCCAGCACACATTTGTCCAGAGCCTCCTTGGAGATCGGTATCGCCATAAATAATTAGAAACTTGGCCTCGACCTTGTAAAGAGAAACCGCATTTGAAGCTATAAAGTGATGTTCGCAGGCGTCGTGATCCTAGTTAGTGGTATCGCGGATATTCATCATATTGATATGCGGCACAAGCCAATTCGGTTCACGCTTTTATGAGACCTTTTGGCAAACACAAATGATTAAGTTGTAGCTGGTCTGTTTGAACAGAGGTACTGCTCTAAGCATCACGGCACGCGGCACGATTTGAAAGCGCTTGGCGTCCGAATCGATTGATCCGTGCAGGATATAGCCGCTACCTGTCAAACCTGACTAGTGGACTGTAACGATTGAATCGGTAGTGATGCGACGTGACAGATCACAGTATTTCCATTTCACTGGCTTGGGCTGCTCGTTGTATTTACGGATGTAGCGCATGAGCTTTCTTTTCAGATCGGGCAGCGAAGTAAAAACTCCACGGGCGATGACATCGCGTTCGATCTTGGCAAACCACAATTCCACCTGGTTGAGCCAGGATGAATATGTAGGGGTGAAATGCATATGAACGTTGGCATGTGTCGACAAGAACTCGGCGACCAACTTGGTCTTATGAGCCGACAGGTTGTCAGCGATAACGTGAATCTGCTTGCCCCTGGGTTGGTTGGTCACGATGTCATTAAGAAACGCCACGAACTCGGCCGAGGTGTGTCGTGCAGCGGTCTTGCCGAGCACCTCACCGGTCTTAGTATTGAAGGCTGCGTACAGCGAGAGAGTGCCGTGGCGAAAGTACTCAAAACCGTGACGCTCTGCGCGCCCTGGTGATAGGGGCAGCACCGGGTCGAGCCGGTCCAGTGCTTGGATCGCAGTCTTCTCATCTACGCTGAAGACAGCCGCATTCTGGGGCGGGTTCATGTACAAACCGATGACATCGGCCGCCTTGGATTCAAAGTCAGGATCGTTGGAGGTGAGGTAGCCCTCAAGCAAATGCGGCTTGATGCCATGCTTGGCCCAGATACGGGCTACTGTCATGTGCGAGATGTCGCCACCGAGCTCAGCCGCCAACTTGCGGGACGACCAGTGAGTGGAGCCGTCCGCAGGCTTGTGTTTTGTTGTGCGCGCCAACACGCGGGCTTCAATACGATCGGTAACCTTGTACCGCTCACGCCCTGCATGGCGAGCAAACAGTCCACCCAAGCGCTCGAGCTCGAAGCGCTTGCTCCAGCGGTGGATGAAGCTGTCACTGCAATCCAATTTGGCACGGATCTCAGCCCAGGTAAATCCATCTGCCAGCAGAAGAATCAAGCGGGCATGACGCGCCGCATCGGCTCTTGTGTTCCTTGCAGATATCTGGCGCTGAAGTTCAACACGTTCGCTTTGATTGAGTTCCATCGCAACCTCCATGGGTGCAATGATACTTCCGTTTTAAACGTTACAGTCCACTAGTGAAGTAGCCCGCGCCTTGGCGGCTTCGAACTCACGGTTGCGAGGTTCTGCGTGAGTAACCAACTCCTGCATCAGCAATCGAGCACTTGCAGCTACTGACTCCACCGCGCGGTCAAAGGCTGCACCGTTGGCCTTGGACGGAACATTGAAGCCGCTGAGCTTGCGCACAAATTGCAGAGACGCATCGCGGATCTCCAGC
The DNA here is from genome assembly GCA_947373605.1 of Comamonadaceae bacterium. GTDB lineage: Bacteria > Pseudomonadota > Gammaproteobacteria > Burkholderiales > Burkholderiaceae_C > Allorhodoferax. The sequence continues at coordinate 243 of CANBYM010000029.1, read as the reverse complement.
TCACTGGAAGGCGGCTCGAAGTTAAATAGCGTCTTGATATTTCGGCACATGTGAGGCTCCTTCGAAGGTCAACGGGGCATGCCATCGGCTAGCAGTAGGCATCCCATATTTATACGGTCGCGCATTATTCACACGCCTATTAGAGTCGTAAACTGCCTGTCATGCTTAGCTGAATGTTATCTGGCAGAAGGTGCGAATCGCTGCATTGGTATTGATATCGGTCTGGGAAAGGTCGGTCAAAGT
>CANBYM010000028.1 GCA_947373605.1 Comamonadaceae bacterium | reverse complement strand
CATTGTTTTCGAGGACAGCTTCGAGAAAGATGAAGATGGCGAATTCCCATCACACTGGAACCAGGGGGATGGCCAGGGCGCAGTCAACAATTTTGCGGGACGCAAGGCGCTGACCCTCACTGGCGGCAGTTTGACGCAGGTGAGCCCGGCAATCAAGGCGCTGAAGTACCTTGCAGACAGCTGGACTATCGATTACGACACCTATGCAATCGATGGTGTTGAAATGCCGCGGATATTTCTCCAGCCTGACAACAAAAAGCGCGGACCCGATCGCTTTGCCTGGTCCGATTGGGTTGCCATGATCAACCTGAGCAAGAACAATTTCTACGATCTGCAGCTCCAGACCCATACCAAGGATCATGTCGATGAAGTCAGTGTGCAGACTTCAAACCCCGACTTCATGTCTAAGCCAAGTTTTAAGAATCAATGGCACCATATCGCTGTGGCGTATCGTGAAGGTCGCCTTAAAATTTATGTGGACCAATACCGCGTTTATTCGCTGCAGGATCTGGGTGTTAGACCCCAGGCGGTTGCTTTCGGATCTGCTGGCGAAAATACCAAGCCAGCCGTGATTGCCAATATGCGCATTGCTAATGGTGCGGGCATCAAAATTGTCGATAAGAAATTTACCGATGCCAAGATCGTCACCCACGGTATCAATTTCGACAACGACCGGGCCACTATTAAGCCTGAGAGCATGGGCACGCTCAACGCGATTGTGGAAATTCTTAAGAACAATCCGGAACTCCGCTTCGACGTTCAGGGCCACACCGACAGTAGCGGTAATGCCGCCCACAATCTTGCGCTGTCCAAAGAGCGCGCGGAAGCCGTAAAGCAGCAACTGGTCAGCATGGGCGTTGACGTTGGTCGCCTTAGCACCAAGGGTCTTGGAGATACCAAACCGATTGCCGACAACACCAGTCCGGAAGGGCGCGCAAATAACAGACGTGTGGAGTTTGTGAAGATCAAGTAAGCACACCTGCGTGGCTGCCTTTTCACATGCAAAATTGAGCGATGAAAAAACTGCCTTTGTTGCTGGTGTCACTCGTCATGTGTTCCAAGCTGATCGCTGCGGATTTGTCCGTGGGACAGGCTGCGCCCGATATACAGGCCAAATTGTTGGACAGCAACGAAGTCTTTCAACTCGTAAAGCAGCGTGGGAAGGTCGTCATAGTTAATTTTTGGGCGACTTGGTGTGCGCCTTGCAAGGCCGAAATGCCAGCCTTGCAGTCATATCTGCAGCAGCATCGGGGTGATGGACTGGAGGTTCTCGCGATCAGCATGGATGACCCCAAAGACGAGCCGATGGTAAAGAAAATGGCGCAGCAATTCAGCTTTCAAGTGGCACTCAAAGCAGATGCCAATTTCAAGGGTCTGGGGCGTATATGGAGAATGCCGACCACCTTTGTGATCGACAAAGAGGGCGTCCTGCGAAAGAACGGCCATGTCGGCGACGCTGAAATCAGCGCCGCAGAACTGGAGTCGCTGGTGACGCCATTGCTGGCGAAATAGACCGTTAGAACGCTACCCGTGCACCGATAGAGATAATGCTGGTCGGTGCGATTTGAATGCCATTGACGTTTTGATAAAGCGGAATCTGCACGTTGGAGTACACCGACATTGCGGAATTCACAGGAACCGTAACACCCGGTGTGAAATAAATCAATGTCCCTCCGGTGGCGTATTTGTCCGCCGCATCGCCGGAGTCCGCATTGACATTACGCGCATTGAACTGCACTGTGGGTGTGAATGATTCAAAACCGTGGTAACGCATACCGCCGGTCAGGTTGACACTGTCTCCGGGGCGGTACGAAAGGGAGCCCGCGCCCATGCTGGAAGAATTCAGCGCGGTTTGGAATTGAGCCTGTACAAAGTAGTCCCAATTCTGATTCAGGTTGTCAAAATAGTAGACGCCAACGATGGCATCCGTGGTTCCGGTTCCCAGCTGCAATCCGGGGTCAACATCCACCGGGCCTGAACCGTCAGCGGCGGGTGCAGTCTGTTTTGTGTTTCCGGTGGGAAGTTTGAGACCGAATTGAATGCCGAATTTTTTCTCCTCTGAAAACCCGTAATAGCGGCCGATGACGCGGACATCCCCAAGCCCTGAGGCACTCGAGTCATAGGCGCCATCGCCAGCGCTTACACCATCGCCGTTAACGCCCAAAGTACTGTGAGAACGGTCGATGTAGGGAACTGAAATGCTCAGGCCCCATGTGTCACCGTTGTTGTAGTCCAGCGTGGTGGTCAGGTACTTGTTGTCGGTGAACTTTTCTACTTCCGCTTTATTGCCGGTAGTCGGGTTGACTGACGAGGCCGCTTCTGTAGCGGAGATGGTTCCCGTTCCTTTCCTGAGCTCGTTCTGATTGAGCGTGTCGTAGCGCACGTCCAGGCTCCATCCGGAGGAAGTGGATAGTCCTTGGGTACCAAAGTCTGAGTTCAAGGTGCAACCGCAGCTCGCACATGCGAAAGCCGCGCCGGTTGGTAATGCTGTTGCGATTGCCAAAGCAATGCGTGTGTATTTTTTCATGGTGTATTTCAATTAATGGGCACGAGGCCACAAAGACGGTGTTGAAGGGCGCAGATGCGCTGACGCTGCGCTGGAAAAAAATATCCAGCGCAAGTAACTCAGGCGTTCACAGGAAAGTAGGGGGGCCGCGCGGCGGAAGAGTTGCGCCGGCCTTCGACGCAATCCGGGCTGCGTCAATACTTCGTGGCAAGTAAGCCGAAGTTTTCACTGCATCGAAGAGCACCAGTTCCATTGGAGGTAGTGCCCCGACACCAGTACATAAGGGACACTTCAAGTGGTGGCCACTGTCTGATTCGTTCAGGCCGGCGTTGGCGACGACCACTTTCGTCGTGCCATCCACAGAACAAATCACCTGCGTAGTTTGCGGGCTAACGAATGGCGCGGCTGTAGCAACACCCAAGAACAACGCAAACCACACCAGCGCGAAGCGGGCTAAAGTTTTGGCGTTGCGTAAGGTCTGCATATTACAAATTATTACACCAACTGGTTAGACCGGTATTGTGGGGCAGTCACGTGTTCTTGAAAGCACAGTTAAAGTACATGTGTGGCAATTTTCCGTCTAAGCTTGCCCGCCAACTAAATAATTGAGGAAATTTCCGTGCAATCAATCGCTCAACGCAAGCGCCGTAATCGAACCCCTGTGCGCGTGACCTTGACCGCTACGTTGTTAGCGACTGCCTGCGTTGCGGCCTCGGCTGACACGGGGAAACTGCTGCTGACAGGTGGTGTATCGACCGTTGAAGGTGCGGCTGGCGGCGGTATCAGTCCATGGGCAGTGATTGGCAGCAATGCAACCGCCGGGGAGTATGGATTAAGCGCCAATGCCAGTCGCCTCAATACACAAGACTTTGACTTGACAACCTATGGTCTGGCCGTTGGAATCAATGAGCGCGTGGAGCTGTCGTGCGCACAACAGGACCTGAATGCAAGCTCTACCTATGGCGTGATCTCCACCGTAGTTCCTACTATCACTGCAGGACAGCATCTCAAAATGGATGTTCTCGGTGCGAAGGTAAGGCTTGTGGGTGACGCGGTTTTGGATAGTGATTCACTCATGCCGCAAATATCGGCGGGATTGCTTTATAAAAGTACATCCGCAGGCTCCTACAGCGCTGTCATTAGTGCCTTAGGCGCTAAAACATCCGGAACCGATGTGTACCTTGCAGCGACCAAGCTTTTTTTGGCCAACAGTATTCTGCTCAATGGGACTTTGCGAATGACGGAAGCAAACCAGGGCGGTCTGCTGGGTTTTGGCGCCAATGGCGAACAAAAATACCAGTTGGTACCAGAGCTGTCAGTCGCCTACCTGCTGCGAAAGGACTTCGCCTTGGGCGCGGAGTACCGGGTGATGCCCAACAACTATCAGAACTCTATCGCGCCGGGCTATTTGCATTCGGACGATTGGCAGGACCTCTTTGTGGCTTGGGCACCTGGCAAAAACTTTTCGCTGACCGCTGCTTACGTCAATTTGGGACAGGTCGTTCCTGTTGCCAACGCCTTTCGTAAGCAAGAGGGTCTGTATGTCTCTGCACAAGTGGCATTCTGATTAGCGTCTTATTACCCCATTTGGAACCCAATACCATGAAGAGAACTTTACTTTATTTGGCGCTGATTTGCGGCGCAATGGCCGCGTCGGTAGCAACTGCACAAACTGACCCGGCCCTCTACAAGGCGCTTGGCGAAAATGCCGGTATTACAAGCCTGACGGTAGACTTTGTAGCCCGGCTAAAAGCCGATACGCGGTTCGGAGATATGTTCAAGAAAACCAATTCACAGAATCTGAGTGATCGGCTGGCAGAGCAATTTTGTGTGCTTTCCGGCGGTTCTTGCAAATACACAGGTGCTGATATGAAAAGCGCGCATTCCAGCTTGGACATTACCAAGGGGAACTTCAACGCACTCGTAGAAGATTTGCAAGCAGCAATGGACGCAAAAAATATTCCGTTTTCCGCACAAAACCAGCTGTTAGCCAAACTGGCTCCCATGCACCGCGACATCATTACCCAATGAAAAAGAAACACTTACCTGTACTGCTAGTCAGTGCGCTCATTTGTTTAGTGAGCGAAGCAGCGACGTTGAAAGTAATGGTCGTTGATGCAGACGGCGTGCCCGTTGAGGAAGCAGTGGTGTCTGTGCATCCGGCGTCCGGCACTGCGCCAAAAGTTTTACCGAGCGCGCTTTCTATTGTGAAGCAAGAGAAGATGCAGTTTGTTCCCAAGGTGACTCTGGTGACACCCGGCAGCAAGCTCCGATTCGTCAATATGGATCCGTGGGACCACCATATTCGTGCGACCACCGGTAACCAGTTTGGCGTCGATTACGCGCCGCTATTCCAAGCGCGCGAGAACGCATTGGTTGAGGGCAAGGCGCCTCAATCTTTTGAAGTCACCGTCGATGCCGCAGGCGTCGTACTGCTTGGGTGCCACTTGCATTCATCCATGACCGGGTACGTTTACGTTGCCGATTCGCCATGGGCCGCAAAAACTGGTGTTGATGGCATCGCCACCCTTGACGACCTTCCAACCGGTGACTTCAAAGTGACCCTATGGCAGGCCAATGAGATAAAGACGATCCCCGTGAAGGGGGTAACGCTCATCGGCCCTACGACGGTGATCAATTACCAACTCAGTGTCAAAGTGCGTAAGCGCAGAGCGTAGAAAAAAGCCGCTTTGAGACCTAGCCGTTCAGTTGAAGTGTCGATAGAGTGCTGTACGTTTAAATGGGGTATCCCTTTAGCTCCACGGCATACGCAATCGGGGGGTGGCTGTCCAAAGCGAATCCCTGAAGGCTGGAGTGGATTACCCCAAGAACTGGGGTCAGTTCATGGACTGGTTTCACTCTGACGAAGCTTGCCGTCAGTACCTCCAACATCTGCGATGGCCTAAAGGCTTTGTTTGTCCAAAGTGTGAACACCAGAACGAGCCTATTCGTTTGACTCGCGGCCGCCTGATTTGCCGGCGCTGTAAGCACCAGTCCAGCGTGACGGCTGGAGCCATCTTTGACAAAACCAGAACGGAGCTGCGCATCTGGTTTGCCGCTATCTGGTATGTCACTAACCAAAAGCAGGGAGTCAACGCCCTCGGACTCCAACGTGTTCTGGGCCTGGGAAGTTATGAGACGGCCTGGACCAGGTTGCACCGGCTGCGCCGGGCAATGGTGCGCTCTGGTAGAGACCAGCTGAACGGAGAAGTCGAAGCATTGAGTGAGGCTGATTCCATCAGCCCGTGCATAAACGCGGCGCGTCTCTTTACATTGCATTGAATACGGCTGAAGATTGCGCTGCTTCAGGTGGTTAGAGCCCTGCCTGTAGTTGTTATCAGGCTTAAGTCCGCTCAACATTCTTGGAGCAACAATGAAAAATATTTTGATCACCACCACATTCACCAAACCCGGATTTACGTATTCCTTGTGGAGAGCAGCTTTTGATGCGGACGCTCAAGCGCAAAGCGCTTTTTGGCGGGGGACGCTGGTTGGCCAGGTGGATGAAAAATCGGCGATGATTGCGACGGAGGTCATAGATCAAGCAGCGATGACAAAATTCTTTCAGGCCAACGGGCAGCGGTTTGCGGACCTTGGCGTTGCGCATGAAATCTATGCACTGACCCCTATTGCATAGCGCGGCCGCCCCATCGATTTATCGTGGGGCGCTGCAGTGGCAAATGCAGCGCGAAATACACCGCGCCCGCATCGACACCTTGCAGGGTCAGATCGCCACCGTGTGCGCGGGCGATCTCACGCGATACGCTCAGTCCTAGGCCTACCCCTTCTACGCTGCGGCTGTGCGCAGAGTCCACCCGGAAAAAGCGTTCAAAAATTTTTTCCCGTAGCGCAGCGGCAATGCCTTCTGATGAGTTGCTCACCACTACTTCGATGCCTTTGACACGGCGCTGCGCGTCGATGCGAATCCATCCCCGCACGCCGTCGGGCGGCGCGTTGTACTTAATGGCGTTGCTGATCAGGTTATGCAACACCTGTCGTAGCAGACTGGCGTCGCCTTGCACGAAGAGCTGCGCTTCAATGTTGGCGTTGACCTGCAATTGCGGCGCCAGCATGCGTGTGTCTTCCAGCAAATCCTCAAGGGCACTGCTCATGTCGAAGGGGGTGCCTGAGACATAGAGCTTTCCCGCATCGGCCTGCGAGAGCAATAGCAGCTTGCGAGAGATGGTGGACAGGCGCTGCACTTCATCGAGAATGCTGGTCAGGTTACCCTGCATGTTGGAGCCGTCTTCCGCTTGGGCAATGGCGCGCTCCAGCTGCCCCTGAACAATGGCCAGTGGGGTCTTAAGCTCATGCGCCGCGTCTGCCGAGAAGCGGCGTGCTTGCTGAAAGCTGCGCTCCAGCCGTGCCAGCATGTTGTTAAACACTTCAATAAGCCCGGCGAACTCCAGGTCTTCGCCCCGGGCCAGTATGCGCTGGCTCAGGCCTTCCGCCGTCACACGCTGCGTTACGGCAGTCAGCTTTTGCAGCGGCCGCAATGCCCTGCCGGCAAATACCCAACTTCCTGCGCCGATGAGTACCAAAGCAAAAGGAAGGGCGAGCAAAAAGGCGATGCGGGTGCCACGCATATCGCTGTCCATGACACTGGCGTTAATCGCAATGGCAACGCGTACATTGTCCGCGGCTGAGAGGCCGAAGCGCCATTGCTGGTCAGCGGCTGCAAACAAGGCCTGCACTGCGGATGCCGGCGGTGGCCTGTCGGTCGGCAGTGGTGGAAGTGGCTCTAGCACCAACGGAGGTGGCCGGTCCACGTGCTGCGGTGGGCGGGCATCGGGCGCTGTGTTGTTGGCTAAAGGACCGGCCACCGAATGCATTGGTGTGTTCACCTGCGCCGCGCTGGGCGGCGGCAATCGCATCTCCGGTGTGGCAACCTGATCTGTCTGCTCCAATGGCAGGGGCCTATAGGGTGCAGGCTCCGGTCTGTCTGTGGAACGTGAGGGTCCGGGAAGCGCACCGGGCGGAGCCACCGCAGGCGCTCCCGGCGCAGGACCTGTAGGACCTGGTGGACCACCGGGCCCACCCGGCCCGCCCGGACTGCCTCTTCCACCGGGACCGCCGCCTGGTCCACCGCCGCCGGGGCCACCGGCAGCCAACTGCACCGGCGCATACTCTGACACGGTGGCAGCCTGCGCGGATGCAATGAACACCATACCCAAGGGTCTATTGAGTGACCTTTGCCCGGGTCCGTCGCCCGGTTTGGGCCAGTTGATTTTGTCGGTGCGTAAATCGGCAGGCCAATGGGCGGATTGAAATAGTGTCTCGCCGGATGGCGTTTGCACCAGCAGAAGCAGGTCAGTACGGTCTCGCACACCAAGCCGGATGGCCAGCTCACCTTCCGCAAATGGCCAGCCGTCCGGGTCGCGTGGCCGGGCGGCTTGTCGCTCGGCAAAGAAGCGCAGTTCGTTGTCAATTTTCTCGGTCTTGATATTGCGGATCAACCACAGGCTGCCCAAGCCGAAGGCGGCCAGCACCAGTCCGGCCAGCAGTGCCGACAACAAGGCCAGTCGCAAACGGAACGAGCGGATCATGCCAATTTGCGAAAACGGTAGCCCACGCCGCGCACGCTCTCAATGGGCGACTCGCCACCGGCATCAACACCAATCGATGCCATCTTCTTGCGGATGCGCTGAATGCAGACATCGACCACGTTGGTGCTGGGATCAAAGTCGTAGTCCCATACATGTTCGAGTATCTGAGTGCGCGTGAGTACGCGTCCGGGTGAGCGCATAAGGTATTCCACCAGGTTGAATTCGCGTCCGGTCAGGTCCACGCTCTGACCGTACCAGGTGACCTCACGGCTGATGCGGTCCAGCCGCAACTCACCCACGGCCAGCACGTTTTGCCGCTCACCGGAGACGCGGCGCAGCAGCGCCATCACCCGCGCGATGAGCTCCTCCACAAAAAACGGCTTGGCCAGATAGTCGTCCGCACCCATCGACAAACCCTCGATGCGGTCGTCCAGTTCATTGCGCGCAGTGAGCAAAATAATCGGCGTCACGTTGCCCGACTTTCGTAGCGATTTGAGGATGGAGAGGCCATCGCGCCCAGGCAACATGATGTCCAGAACGATGACATCAAAGCTGCCCGCGCTGGCGCGGTCATAACCGTCAATGCCGTTGTCGCAGTGCTCCACGACAAAGCCCTGCTCCTTGAGGCCGGCGCTCATGAACCCGGCAATTTTTTGCTCGTCTTCTACCAGCAGAACTTTCATCACACGTCCCTTTTCACATTCTTATTGCCTGCCTGTGAGCTAAAGGGCAGCGTGCGGGGGCTGTAATTACAAATCTGTCATGAAGCTGCAGTGGGCTGGTACTTATGAGATTGTGAAATTTTTTCTGTGTGAGTGAAATGCGCAGGGATAGCACTGTTGACTGCTGGGAAGCGGACTGTTGCAATCGTCTATGGAAAAATCATGAGCACTCTGAGCCAACCCCTGAAGACGGACGTCGACGAAAAGCGCAGGCTTTGGCTGTGGAGCCCGGCGGTGCCTGTCACCTTTATTGCGGCGACGCTGATGTACACGTGGACCGGCCACTGGTGGTGGCTTTTGTATGCGCCGCTGGTCATTCATGTGCTGATTCCTGTACTGGACCAGACGCTGGGTGAAGACGCGAGTAACCCGACGGACGAAGCTGTAGCGCGCATGGAAACGGATGTGTACTACCGTGCGCTGGTGTGGGCCTATGTGCCGTCCCAAATCATCGGCACTGCGCTGGGCGCCTGGCTGGTTGCGATGCAGTCTATGCCCTGGTATGCGTATGCGGCGCTCGTATTTCTCGTGGGTGCCATCAACGGTGTCGGCATAGGCACCGGCCATGAATTGGGGCACAAAAAAGAAAAATGGGACCAGTGGCTTTCCAAGCTGGCATTGGCACCATCCCTGTACGGACATTTTTATGTAGAGCACAACCGGGGGCATCATAAAAATGTGGCCACACCGGGCGATCCGGCCAGTGCGCGCATGGGCGAGAGCTTTTGGGCGTTTTTGCCGCGCACAGTTATCGGCAGTTTGCGATCCGCCTGGCAGCTGGAGAAGTTGCGACTTGCGCGGCAGGGGCATGGCGTCTGGAACATACGTAACGACAACTTGCAGGCCTGGGCCATGACCGTGGTTTTTTTTGGTGCACTGGCGTTGTGGCTGGGTTGGGTAGTGTTGCCGTTTTTGCTGCTGCAAGGGGTCTATGCCGCGTCTATGTTGGAGTCCGTCAACTATGTCGAGCACTACGGTCTGCTGCGCGCCAAAGACGCAGAGGGCGCATACGTGCGCTGCGCACCGGAGCATTCGTGGAACAGTAACCACATCGTCGGCAATTTAATCTTGTACCACTTGCAGCGGCACTCCGACCACCATGCCAATCCGTCGCGGCGCTATCAGTCGCTGCGCCACTTTGAGGAAGCGCCCCAGCTTCCTTCGGGCTATGCGGCCTTGATCACGGTGGCCTATGTGCCAAGCCTTTGGTTTGCGATGATGGACCACCGGGTCATAAAGCACTATGGCGGCGACGTTCACAGGGCCAATGTGCATCCCCCGGCGACGCAGCGGCTGATCGCGCGCTGGGGCCGCAACACTGCCAACTAACGACTGCGAATTAACGACTGCGAATTAACGGCTGCGCCCAGCCCGGTAGGAAGCTTTGTTGCTGATTTTTGCTGTGCTGCCTATGCCGTCGGCCGCAGCCAGCCGCGCCATCGCTTTGCCGGCATGGGCGTGGGTGATCGCCAGGCCCAATGCGTCGGCGGCATCGGTGCCGGGCAGGCCGCTTAGGGAAAGGAGGCGCTTGACCATTTCCTGGATCTGGCTTTTTTGCGCACGGCCATGGCCGGCCACGGCCTGCTTCATTTGCAACGCGGTGTATTCGGCCACCGGCAGATTTTGGGATACCAGCGCAGTAATCAGCGCACCGCGCGCCTGACCCAGCAGGAGTGTGGACTGTGGATTCACATTCACAAATACGATTTCCATTGACGCGCAATCAGGCTGGTAGCGCTGTACCACTTCCCCAATTCCGTCAAACAAAACCTTCAAGCGCGCGGGCAGGGCGTGGGTATCGAGGTGCTGCGTACTGATCGTTCCGCTGGCTACATAGCTGAGCGCGCCACCTTGTTCATCGACCACGCCAAAGCCGGTGGTGCGCAGTCCGGGGTCGATGCCAAGTATTCGCATGGTGGGCCTACAGGTTGAAATACCCGCGCGCGGAATGGAAAAAAACCGGCGCCGCAAAACACAGGGCATCGACGCGGTCCAACAGGCCGCCGGCGCCGGTGGTCGCACTGCCATCCGGCCCCCAACTCGGGATGCCCCGGTCGCGCTTCAATGCTTTCATCACGAAGTGGCCCATGGAGCCGGCCAGACAGGCGATCAGCGCAAACGCAAACGCTGTGCCTGGCACCCAAGGCGTGATGCCCGCCAGCAGTGCGCCGAATACACTGCCCGCCAACAGGCCAATGGCCCAGGTGTGCCAGTGAAAGCTGGTGCTGATGTCTGGTGCCACGGGTGTACGCGCAAACTGGCGCGTTGCCAGATGCTGGGTCACCATGCAGGTCTGCACCACCATCACCAGAAAGAACACCAGAAATGCGTTGCGATGGTCGTAGCCCGGGAATTTGAGCATCAGCAGGGCGGGCACGTGGCTCATTCCGTAGATGCAGACCATGATGCCCCACTGCAGCTTGGCGTTGCGCTCCAAAAAGCGGGTGGGGTCATTGGCCAGCGCACTGGCGAACGGCAGCGCCAGAAACACATACACCGGAATAAACACCGCAAACATGTCAAAGTGTTCCGCCCACACCAGCCAATACTGCAGCGGCAGCACCACAAAAAAGGCCAGTACAAGACTGCGGTGGTCGCCACGGCGGGTTGGTGATAGCGTCAAAAACTCACGCAATGCAAAAAAGGACACAGCACAAAACAGGGTAAGTGCCGTGCGGTCGCCAATGAGCCAGCCCAGCCAGAACACCAGCACCATGAACCAGCTGGTGCGCACTACGCCCCGGTAGCGCTCCAGGGCGGCGCGCCGTTGCTGAGCCCGCTGCTCGTCCTCGAACTCTTTAATCGAAAAGGCAAACAGCGTGACGCTGGCGGCGAGCAAGATGCCGAAAACAATCACAAACAGCGCGCCGATCTGCTGACCCGGCGTGAGGCTCTTTAAGTAGAAATACATGGTGCGTCAGACCTCGCGCAGGGCCATCACGCATTCGCGTGCGCGGGCCAGAAAATCTTTGCAGGCCTCGCCGCTCTTCACGGCAATGGGCGCGCCAAATGTCACCGAGCACAGCACCGGCACCGGAACCACCTCACCTTTGGGCAGTACATGCTGCACGTTATTGATCCAGGCCGGCACCAGCACCGCCTGCGGAAAGCGCAGGGCCAGGTTGTACAGCCCTGCCTTGAAGGCTTGCGGGTCGCCCGCATGACCCCGCGTGCCTTCGGGAAACAGAATGATGGAGTCGCCATTGTTAAGGGCCTCCAACAGCGGCTCCAGCGGGTCTTCGTCAGCGGTGCGCTCGCGCGACACATAAATCACATTGAACACGGCGGACGTAATCCAGCGCTTGAACGGTGTTTGGGTCCAGTAGTCTCGTGCGGCAATGGCGCGGGTGACGTTGCGCAGCTCTTTGGGCAGCGCCGCCCAGATCATTACCAGGTCGGCATGGCTTTGGTGGTTGGCGAAATAAATGCGCTGCTCCGCTTTGGGCGGGCATCCATACCAACGCGCTTGCGATCCGGTGAGCAAGCGGATCAGCCCCAACAGGAAGTAACTCATCAACTTGGCACGCATGGCCGCGATGATACAGAGCGCAGACTTCAGTCGCTTATTGGCCGGGTAGCTGGGCGTCTCCCATCCGTCCGGTAATGACCGCTGCGCGCCCGCTCACGTAAGCGGAGTTGGGCAGCTTCTCGAAATACTTGGGGCGCGGCAACATGACCGCCAGGCGCGCGGCTTCATATGCACTCAGGCGGCTGGCCGGTTTGCGGAAGTAGTGTTGCGCGGCGGCTTCGGCACCGAACACGCCTTCGCCCCATTCCACGTTGTTGAGATAAATCTCCAGAATGCGCTGCTTGCTCAGGCACAACTCCAGCGCCATAGTCAGCACAAACTCCTGGGCCTTGCGAAACAGCGTGCGTTCGCCGGAAAGGAACAGATTTTTGGCCAGCTGCTGGGTGATGGTGGAGCCGCCCACAATCTTTGGTGGTTTGGTGGTGCCGTGTTGCTCGGCGCGCTGCTCGGCCTTGCTGTTTTTGGCCCAGGCCTTTTCCAGCGCGTCCCAGTCCACGCCGTCGTGGTTGACAAAGCCATCGTCCTCTGAGGCGATTACGGCACGTTTGAGGTTGTCGGAAATTTGTCCGTAGTCCACCCACTGCTGGCTCCAGGGTAGGTGCCCTTTGTCGCGCAGAATCTGCCACGCCTGCGAACGCTCAAATGCGGTGGATTGCGGGGCCACTTTGGCCATCAGCACAATACGGCCGATGAAAAATATCTGGAGCATTGCCAGCGCCAGCACACTCAGTCCCAACCAACGCAACACAGCCCTCATGGTTGGGTCACGTTCGCCTCAAGGGTTTCATCGCGCGTAAACCGGAAACGCGATACCACCAGAATCTGGTCTGCCTTCCTACGCATGGCGGGGGAGAAAGTCCCGAAAGGGCCAGAGCTCCGGGCAATGGCAGCAGCGCGCCGGTCTAACACCGGGTTGCCGGAACTTTCCACGATTTCGGTCTCCAGCACACGCCCGTCATAGTTCACGGTCACGACCATGGTTAGCTCGCCATAGAGTTTTCTACCGGCCACAGTGGGAAAGTTCTCGGTGCCTTTGTCTTCAATGCTTCGGCGCAAGGTGTCGTAGTACACAGCGTAAATCTCTTCACGGGTAGCCGGGCTGATGTAGCGCTTTTTGGGCCTGGAGTTTTCGCTGTTGATGCGTCTCTCTATTTCGGCGAGTACTTTGGCGAGTTGTTTGCGCCTTTCTTCCCGCTCTACTTGCTCTGGTATGTTGGATTTTTGTTTAGGGTCGGGGGGTGATAGCTTGGTCAATTGGTTTTTGACCTGCGCCAGGAGCAGCGTCTGCTGTTCCTGCATGCTTTGCACCGTACTGGCGGTGACCTGTTCCTGCGTATCGCCGGTGTCTACAAAATCTGACGGGGGCAGGGGACTGGTGGCACGGCCTTTGTCAGCCTCACCGCCGCCGGCCAGCGATGCCTGCGCAATGGCTTGCGCTTTGTCCGGCTTTTCATTGGTGCGGGCATTGACCAAAATGACTTCTAAAGGCGTGTCCTGAAAGATGCGGTTGAACGAGTCTGGGTCCACAAATCGCACCGTCAGCAACACCGCGTGCACCGCGATGGATGCACCCAGTGCAAGTTGTAGTGTGCTCAGACTGCGTAAGTTCACTGTGGCGAATTATCGATAGAAGCGTCGGGGTTTTCGCTGACATCAACGGCAATGGCAATCGGCCCCGCCATCTCCTCGTCACCGTCATCGGTGGCATCCAGTGTAGCTTCGGCTTCGTCACCTGCGACCGGCGCGTCCAGACGCTCGACTACCGTGCCGTTCACATCCAGCGTGATCAGATCCATCTCACCCAGTTTGACGCGCACTTTGGCATGGCGCGGCAGCCCTTGGGCGCCCATGACGGGCAGCACCAGTGGAATGTCATCCGCGCGCACAATGTTGTCCTTGAACACCGTGCCCACCAGGTCGGTTAAACCGTGCTGTTGCACATAGCGCATTGTCCAGAAGCGCTCCATGGCGCCCTGATAACCGTTGTAGGCGCTGTAGGCGGCATCAAAGCTACTGATGATGGAAAACAGGTCTGCGTCTTTGGGCTTGAACGGTGCCGCCAGCGCCGCCGTCTTTCCGTGCCGCGCACAGGCAATGATCTGCCACTGGTTCACCAGATCGGTGTAGCGGCGCAGGGGTGAGGTGGACCACGCATAACTTTTGACGCCGATGCCTGCGTGTGGCAACGCTTTGGTGCCCATGCGCACTTTGACACCAGGTGCCAGCGACGCCTGGCTGCGGTAAATGCCAGGCACACCCATGTCGGCCATCCAGTTGCCCCATGTACTGTTGGCCAGGATCATGGCTTCCGCCACGATCAGATCCAGCGGCGCACCCCGCGCGCGCGTGCTGATCAGTACGGTTTCGTCTCCCTGCGGTTCACGCCCTTCATTGCCCTGCAAACGGAAGTTGTAGTCCGGCCGGTTGAATGTTTCTGGTTTGCCGCGCACCACTTCCCGCTTGGCCTTGAGGTCGCGCGCCAGCCGGAACAAAAACATCAGCTCCGTGCGTATGGCCGGAAGCGGTGCGGCTTCGTTGTCATGGGCAAAGTTGGCATCCAGCAGCCACGGCTCTGTCACGATATGGTCGAGCTGGTCATGGCGCAGGTTGTGGGCAATGGGCACCCGCTCCAGCTTGGTTTCGCTGTGGGTGATGTCCAGGGTCGCTTCATCAAACGTCACATAGAGCGATACCGACGGACAGTCGCGCCCCTCTTGCAGTGTGTAGGTTTGCACCACATCGTCGGGCAGCATGGTGACCTTGTAGCCCGGCATGTACACCGTGGAAAGGCGCGCTCGGCCCAGCACGTCCACCGGACTGCCTGGCAACACCGCCAGACCGGGCGCTGCGATGTGCACTCCCAAAGTCACCGTACCGCTGCCCAGGCCCTGAACCGACAGGGCGTCGTCAATCTCGGTGGTTTGCGAGTCGTCAATCGAGAATGCCCGCACCGGCGCCAGCGGCAGGGCGTCAGCAATCGCCGGGGCGGTAATGGCAGCAAAGCCGGTGCCCTTGGGGAAGTTTTCCAGCAGGAACCTCTTCCAGTGAAACAGATAGGGCGACTTGATGGCGCCCGCCTTTTGCAGCAACTCCAACGGTGCAATGTGTGTGGCGCGTGATGCATCGACCACCGCCCGGTATTCCGGTGCATTCTTGTCCGGCTTGAACAGGATTTTGTAGAGCTGCTCCTGAATCTGCGGCGGGCAAATGCCCTGACCCAAATCAGTGGCCCATTGCGCAATCTGTTCGGTAATCAACCGTTTTTTCTCAATCGCAGCCAGGGCTTGCGCAATGATTTCGGCAGGAGCCTTTTTGAAGCGCCCTTTGCCCGCGCGGCGGAAGTAATGCGGCGCTTCAAACAGCCGGTACAGCATGCCCACCTGCTGCTCCAAGGTCGCTTGCGCCGAAAAATACTCGCGCGCCAGGTCGGCATAGCCAAACTCCTCGGCGGGTGAAAACTCCCAGGCCAACTCCAGTTCGATAGTGGCGGCGATGCTCTGCGCGGACGCGATCAGCGCGGCCGGTGCGGGTTTTTCAAACCTGACGAGGATGTTGGCGCCCTTGACCTTGACGCGCTTGCCGGAATCCAGCTCTACCTGCGCAGAGGACTCCGCCTCCGACAGCACCCGACCGGCCATGAACTTTCCGGCTTCTTCAAACAATAGATACATGTGGGGCATTGTCCCAGACAAAAATGTTCCGGATGCCGGGGCATCCTGTATTCTTGGCCGGATCGCCCGATCAACAGGGCGCCGAGGTTATTCATGCCCAAAGCAATTTCGTGGTTCGTTGGCTGCGCCGCCGCGCTGGTGCTTGCACTGGCGATGCTCCTGTTTGCACAGTGGCCACTGCGGGAGGTGTTTCAAGCCTATTCCCGCGAGGCGAATGACGTGGCTCAGATTGTTTTTGCGTGGTACGTCGCGGCAGGTGTGGCTGCTGCCTCATGGCGCGGACTGCACCTCGTTGTCCATGCGCCGAACGCCGGGAATAACGCGAATTCCGCAACTACCGGCAGCTCCAAGTGGCGTGCAGTGGCCGCAGCATTGTGCGCCGGACCATGGGCAGTATTCATGCTCTGGTCCAGCTTCCCCACCGTGGTGCAGTCGGTCGCAAATCGGGAGCGTTTTGCAGAAACCCTGAACCCCGGCTACTTCGCCATCCGCCTGGCTCTGGTTTTAATGCTGCTGCTCATGCTGCTGTGGATAGCGGTGCAACTGCGCCGCGCATGGGCAAGCGGCTCGGGTGGGAGGTAGTACAGGTGCATTGTGGCGGTCTGGTCATGCTTGCGGTTCTGGCCTTGGGAACGGCCTTCAGTGGTCTGCCGGTCTGGGTGTTGCTGGTAGGCGTTTCCAGCGCGGCGGCTTTGGCGGGCGTAGCGTCGGGGGTCATGGATATGCAGGTGCTGGGGGCCATGCCGGTGCGGGTGATAGGTTTGCTGGAGAGTGACATTCTGCAAGCCTTGCCGCTGTATGTATTTGTCGGCCTTTTGTTGCAGCGCCTTGCCGTGGCCCAGGCACTTTTTGCCGTATTGACGCGCTTATTTGCCCGGTGCGTCGGCAGCGCGGCGGCCGGCCGGGCCTTGGCAGCACTCGGTTTGGGCGCACTTATTGCACCCATGAACGGTTCGGTGGCGTCCAGCGCATCCATGCTCACACTGCTGCTGAGGCCGCAGTTGCAGGGTTTGGACGCGGCCCGATCCACCGCCTGGGTCAGTGTGGCTTCCACCATCGGTGTCGTGGTGCCTCCTTCACTGGTGCTAATCCTGCTGGGCGACGCCATGATGCGTGCACACACTGAGGCTCTCAACCTGCCGGGCATCCTGTTGCAAAGTGCGCACATCATTAACACCCAGGACGTGTTTCATGCCGCCTTGCTGCCGGCGCTGGCCCTGGTGCTGTCGTGGGCAGCGGTGGTCAGACGGCAAAGCGGCAGTGATGCCAGCGTGGTGCCCGCGACTTCCAAAGCTGAAGTGGTGCTGGCTATGTGCGCTGTGGTGTTCATCATGGGGTTGTTGTGGGCGGTATTTGCCGGGCGGGTGTTCGCGGTGGAGGCGGCAGCGAGCGCCTGCATGCTGCTGGTTGCAGGTGCGATCCTGACGCGTGCCCTGAGTTTGCAGCTGTGGCGCGAATTGTTGGTTCAGTCGATGGCTATGAGCGGTGCATTGTTGGCGCTGCTGGTGGGGGCAACGGTGTTCAGTCTGGTATTCCGGCTGTGGGGAACGGACCTTTGGCTTGTGCAAACCATGTTGTCATCGCCCCTGCCACATGCTGCTACCGCCGCGTTGGTGTTGTTGGGGGTGGGCTTGTGTGGATGGGTGCTGGATGCGTTTGAGTTGATTTTTGTGATCATTCCCATCGTTGGGCCTGCGTTGATTGGCTTGCTGGGCGATGCGCAGCAGGTTTCGGTGTTGTTGTTGCTGGCTTTGCAACTGAGTTTCTTATTGCCCCCCATGGGCTATGCCGTCATGCTGGCGCGCGGCAGCATGGCGCCCTCGTTAAGCAATGCCGCATTGCTCAAAGCAATGCTGCCATTTTTACTGGCGCTCGTGGCGGTCATCGCGGTGGTGTTTTGCGTGCCCGCAGCGGTGCATCAGCTCGATGCGCCTGCGGTGCTGAATGCCCCGGGTGATGCAGCGGAATCGGATACTGATCTGGTGCGCCGGATGCAGGAGATGACGCAGCCAGCTGAAAGTTCTCAACCCGAAAGCCCCAAGCCATAGGCCTGCTGAGGCTACAACGTTGAAATTGCTTATTTGCCCGCCGAGGGGGCAGGCATTTCAAGAGTTTGGAGCGTGCCTGCATCCATGCTGCCGGCCAGCATTGCCTTGCGGGCCGCTACCGCCTTGAGCACGAGGCCGGCTTCAATGGTGCTGCCAACCGCATAGGACTTGGCTGGTTTACCGTCCACCGCGATGATGGCTGAACCGACCCCTGCGCTTCGGGCGACGACGCCGATCAGGACGAATCGGTTGACCACCGGCGCAACGGCTTCAAGCGCGGCACCGGTAGGGGAGCCAAGCAAACGGGTTACGCTGTTGACGTCCGCTTGCGGCAATTCAGCCTGCGCGGTGCTGGCAAGGGGTGTTACCGCGGCCGCTGGCCAATGCAATACCCAATAGCTCACCCCCGCGCCCAGCAACAATGCAACGCCAAAAGCGCTGACACGCGGAGCCCAGATCTGGTGTGAAGTCCATTGCATGATTGCGATTATCGTTTAAGGAAGTATCCACGCACTAAAATTGCCGGCGAATCAATCCTCATGCGAGCAACAATAACAGCCATGAAAAAAACATTGAAAGCGATGCGTGGCTTCACGCTGATTGAGTTAATGGTGGTGCTGGTCATCATTGGGGTGCTGGCCGCGCTGATCGTGCCCAATGTGCTGGACCGCGCCGATGACGCTCGTGTCACTGCAGCAAAAACCGATATTGCTAATCTCGGTCAGGCGCTCAAACTTTATAAACTCGACAATCAGCGCTACCCCACCGCAACGCAGGGCTTGCAGGCCCTATTGGCTAAGCCCACCACCGACCCCGTTCCTGCCAACTGGAAACCTTATCTGGAGAAGTTGCCCAATGACCCCTGGGGCCGGCCCTACCAGTATCTGAACCCCGGTATCAAGGGGGAGATTGATGTGATGTCCTTTGGCGCTGATGGCAAACCAGGCGGCGAAGGCAAAGATGCTGATATCGGCAGCTGGCAATAAGCACCGGCGCAGTCCGCAACACGGCTTTACGCTGTTGGAGTTGCTGGTTGTGGTGAGCATCATCGCCATCGGAATGGCGGGGGTGGCCCTTGCCATGCGGGACACTTCACAAACCACTGTAGAGCGCGATGCGCAACGCCTGGCTGCCTTGCTCGAATCCGGCAGGGCGCAGTCACGCATGCGCGGGGTGGCGGTGCAATGGCAAGCCACTGGCTCGGGTTTTCGATTTGTAGGTTTGCCCGAAAGCGTGCTCCCCGATACCTGGCTCGACGCGGGCACAGAAGTTGCCGCCGGGGTCACACTGAATCTGGGACCCGATCCCATCCTCAGCCCGCAAAGCGTATTGCTCAGCAGCAAAGTGCAAAGTGGCTCGGCCTGGCGGGTGGTTACAGACGGGCTGCATCCCTTCAAAGTGGAGGCGCCGTGAGCATGACAGTTCGACATCGCGGTTTCACTCTGATTGAAGTGCTGGTGGCGCTGGGCATCGTGGCTATTGCACTGACGGCCGGTCTGAAGGCCACGGCATCGCTGGAGCGTAACGCGCAGCGCCAGTCCGATGCCATGCTGGCGCAGTGGTGTGCCGAAAATGAACTCGTACGTTTGCGCCTGTCCAAGCAAATGCCTGCCGTAGGGGACACGTCTGTGAGCTGCGAGCAGGCCGGACAAACTTTAACCATCGTGGACTCGGTACGCCCCACACCCAATCCCAACTTTCTGCGGCTGGAAGCCAAGGTATCGCGTGGCGCTGAGCCCTTGTTGCAAATCACCACGGTAATGGGGCGTTACTGATGCGGCAGCGCGGTTTTACTTTGGTCGAGTTGCTGGTCGCCCTGATGGTGATGGCGTTGCTATCCGTGCTGAGCTGGCGCGGACTTGACGGAATGGCGCGCGCAACGGCCATTACCCAGTCGCGCGCCGATGAACTGGTGGCGCTGCAAAACGGCATGGCCCAGTTCGGCGCGGATTTGGATGCCATGGTCGATCTGGCGCAGACTGCTGCCCCTGCGGTCAACGGCGGAAGCATGGAAGCTGCGCCAAAACTGAATGTCTCCAATGCCAGCAAACCCGTGTCGCTGGATTGGAATGGCCAGGTGCTGCGCATCGTGCGCGCATCCGGCGCTGCGGGTGAATCCGGTCTGCGCGTAGTGGCCTGGAGCCGCAGGCTGATGCCGGCACAAGACGCTTCGCAGGGGCAATGGTTGCGCTGGCAGTCCGAACTGTTGCACAACCCGGTGGATTTGCAAGCTTCCTGGTCGCAAGCGGCCATCTGGGCGCAAAGCCCGGATGATGCCGCCCGCAAGAGCGAAGTGGCCGTGGTGCCGCTGGGGGACTGGAGCATTTATTTCTTTCGCAATGACGCGTGGAGCAATCCCATGTCCAGCGCTGATGCTGCCAACGCCACGCCCGATGGTGTGCGGCTGGTGCTCACGCTGCCCGAGGGCTCAGTACTGGCAGGGGTGATTACGCGCGATTGGATTCGTCCCACGGTTGCTGGGAACAAATCGTGATGCGCACCGTTCAGCGCGGTGCCGCCATTCTCACGGCCATGTTGACCGTGACATTGGTGGCCACCTTTGCCGCCGCTGCCCTGTGGCAGCAATGGCGCAACGTGGAGGTGGAAAGCGCTGAGCGCACCCGCACGCAAATGGCCTGGGTACTGACCGGCGCGCTGGATTGGGCGCGGTTGATTTTGCGGGAAGATGGCCGCACCAGCCAGGTCGACCATTTATCGGAGCCCTGGGCCTTGGCGCTGTCTGAAGCGCGCTTGTCGAGTTTTCTGGCGGTGGATAAAAACAACACCGACGACACCATGGAAGCGTTTTTGTCAGGGCAAATTACCGATTTGCAGGGGCTGCTCAATGTGAGTAATCTGGTGCAGGATGGCAAGCCTTCGCCGTCTGATCTCAAGGTCTTCGGACGCTTGTTCAAGGCCTTGAATTTGCCGCCGGCGCAACTTGATAAATTGGTGGGAAACCTGATTTCTGCCAGCGCAGGCAAGGCGGATGCGGGCCAATTGACGCCCACCCGTTTTGACCAGCTGACGTGGCTGGGTGTGCCGGACGCAACGCTGCAGGCTTTGGCTCCCTATGCCACCTTGCTGCCTACGCGTACGACCGTCAACCTCAATACCGCTCCTGTGCCAGTGCTGGTGGCGGCACTGCCGGGCCTAGATGCCGGACAAGCCCAGCAAATGGTGGCGGGGCGCGCCTTGGCCCACTATGAGACGGTAGCCGCGGGTCTGAAGGCGGCTGGCATCAGTACCGACAAAGTCGATAGTGCCCAATTCAGCGTAGCCACACGCTATTTCGCGGTGCGCGGGCAGTTGCGCATCGGCGATACCACAGTGCAAGAGGTGTCTGTGATTGACCGGCAGGGTACCGATGTGAAGGTGCTTTGGCGTAAACGCGAATCTCTACAATGAGCCAACACTTTTTAAGCCCATGCCTACGCTGATTCTTTACCTCAACGCGACGCCGGAGTTTGACTACGTGCTGCAGCGCGACGACTTGCAAACCGTCACGCATGGCCGTGCGGCACCGGCGCTCATGCCCGCCGCGGCGCGCGGCACAGGGGTGGTAGCTGTGCTGCCAGCGCACGCTCTGTCGTGGCATGCGGTGAACATGCCGGACAAAGTGGCGGCGAGTGTTCTTACTACCCGTGCAGACCCTATGCGTGCTCGTGCAGTGCTCAGTGGCGCGATGGAGGAGCAATTGCTGGACGATGCAGCTAACCTGCATTTCGCGGCATTCCCCGGTCCCGCCACAGGTGCTGCATTGTGGGTGGCCGTGTGCGAACGGGACTGGCTGCGCAATGCACTTGCCGCACTGGAAGCGGCTGGCTATGAAGTGGCGCGTATCGTGGCCGAATGCGAACCCGTGGATGCGGGGGCCAATCCGCTTGCCTATTTCAGCGCTGCCGCAGAGCGGACCCAAGTGGCCTTGTGCACGGCCTCGGGCGTGATGCTGGTACCCTTTGGCGCCACGGCGGTGTCACTCATTCAATCGCATGGCGAGGTTGAAATGTGGGCGCAGCCTGCGGTGATGGGTGAAGTCGAGGCTGCATTTGGCGTGCCGATGCAGGCGCAAAGCTTGCAACAAGCCATGCTGCGCGCTGCGCAGTCCACGCGCAATCTGGCGCAGCTGGAATTTAGTCCCTCCAAGCGCGGGCGCGCCATGAAGCGGATCGGCGGTGCCTGGCAAACCTTGCTGCACGCGCCGCAGTGGCGCCCGGTACGCTGGGGTCTGCTGGCTTTGCTGGTTTCGCAGGTGGTGGCGCTCAACGCAGCAGCTTATCGCCAGCAGTCGCTGTTGGCGCAAAAGCGCGGCAGTATTGAGGCGGTGCTGCGTCAAACCTTCCCCAACATTCCGGTCATCGTCGATGCGCCGGTGCAAATGCAGCGCGAGGTCGGCGCACTGGCGCAATCGCGAGGCGCGGCGGATGTGGACGTGGCGCGCTTGCTTACCGCAGCGGGCAGCGCTCTTGGAAACGCTAAAGCGTTGTCCGCCGTGGACTTAAGTGCCTCAGAACTGCGTCTGAAGGCCAACGGCCTGAGCGACGCGGATGCGGCGGCGGTAACCACCGCTATCGGTGCGCAGGGTTGGCAGGCGCGCTTGCAGGGCGATCAACTGGTTTTGCAACGCAAGGAGGCCCGCTGATGGCGAACGGTGTCACTGGTTCGATGGCTCGTTGGTCTGGCGTGCTGCAGCCCATGCAGGACAAGTGGATGCGCCTGGCGCCGCGCGAACAGCGCGGTGTGCGCCTGGCTGCGTTGCTGGTGGGCGTGGCGCTGGTATGGCTGGTGCTGTTGGCGCCAGCGATACGGGTGCTGCAAAAAGCCCCCGCCCAGCATCAGGCATTGGATGCCGAGCTGGAGCGTATGCTGAGCTTGCAACTGCTTGCACGCGCTTTGCAAAGTCAGTCGGTCGTGTCGGCGGCGGAGGCACTGAAGGCTTTTCAAGCGTCTGTGACAGCGCTTGGCAATGGTGCAACGGTGCGGGTGCTGGGTGATCAGGTAACCCTAACGCTGCAGCAAGTTGGGGCGAAAGAACTGGCCTTGTGGTTGACGCAACCCGGCGCTTCGTTGCAGTTGCAAGCCAACGAGGTGCACCTGCAGCGCGATTCACAAGCCAAGCCCGGCTGGAGTGGCACGCTTACGTTTACCCTGCCGCAAGGCGGCACAGCGAAGTAGCCGCGTCGTTCTTTTTTATGGCAAGTTCCTCATCCCGCTTATCTGCCCATATGCAGCGCCGTTTTGTTGCGCCTTGGTCCTGGACGTTTGCGGGTCTGGTGTGCGGCGCACTCGTGGTCGTGGTGTTGTCTGCGCCTGCGCAGTGGCTGGTAAGCGCCATTAACGCCATGACGCAGAACCGTGTGCTGATGAGCGATGGTGCGGGCACGGTATGGCAGGGCTCTGCACAAGTCGCACTGACCGGCGGCAGCGGCAGCCGCGATTCCGTGCGCCTGCCAGGACGTGTGCAGTGGACCTTGGGCCTGGGATGGGCCCGCATGCATGCCGGACTGTCTGCCACCTGTTGCACTGCGACCCCGGTGCAGGTCGTATTGGCGCCATTGAACGTGCTGACTTTTTGGAATGGCTGGAGTGTGCAGGTGCATCAGCATCAGTCTAGTTGGCCTGCCGCTGTGCTCGCTGGCCTGGGTACGCCTTGGAATACAGTGCAGGCAGAAGGCAATCTGGCGCTTAGTACGCCGGGCTTTACCGTCAACATGACGCTGGACCGCGTCACACTCGCGGGGAGCCTTGCGCTAGAGGCGCAGGATATGCGCTCGCGCCTGTCCACCCTGCAACCACTTGGCACATACCGGCTTGATATGTCGGGTGGTGAACAACCCGTCCTGGCGCTCACCACACTCAAAGGCGATTTGCAATTAAGCGGTCAGGGCCGCTGGAACGCGGGCCGTATGCGTTTTGAGGGTGAGGCCCGCGCTGAACCCGCCCATGCGCAGGAACTCTCCAATCTTCTCAACATCATGGGTCGGCGCGATGGCGTACGATCTGTTATTACTCTGGGTTAGCCGTATGTCACGACTTTTTCATCGCTCGCTTTTTGGTGCGAATTTTCAGGCTGCAATGCTTTTGGCAGCGCTTGCCGGCGGTGTTTTGGTGCCCATCTCGCAGGCGCAAGCGCAACCCGAAGCGCAAGCCGCGCGCGGCTCGCCGGTTACGCTGAACTTCGTCAACGCCGAAATCGAGGCGGTGGCCCGTGCCATGTCCAACATTACAGGGCGGCAAGTGGTGGTTGATCCGCGTGTCAAAGGCACCATCAGTTTGAGCAGTGATAAGCCGGTATCTCCGACAGCGGCTTACAACCAGTTTCTGGCGGCGTTACGGCTGCAGGGTTTCACCATGGTGGAGTCGGCGGGGCTGGACAAGGTCGTGCCCGAGGCAGATGCCAAACTGCAAAGCGGCGCGGTCAGTGCCGGCGCGGTGGCGGGCAGTGGCAGCCAGATCGTGACGCAAATTTTCAAACTCAACTTTGAAAATGCCAACAATCTGCTGCCGGTGTTGCGCCCGCTGATCAGCCCCAACAACGTTATCAACGTCAACCCGGGTAACAACTCGCTGATCATCACCGACTATGCAGACAACCTGCAGCGCATTGCCCGCATCATCGCCGCCAGCGATGTCTCCAATGGCAGCGATCTCGAGGTATTGCCACTCAAATACGCGATTGCCAGTGACCTCGGACCTTTGTTACTTAAGCTGGTGGACTCCAACGGTGCTGCACCGGCTGCTGCGGGGCAGACCGACAACTCGTTCAAGACCACCATCATTGCCGAGCCGCGCAGCAATTCGCTCATTCTGCGTGCAGCCAATCCCGCGCGCATTGCGCTTGTGAAGTCGCTGGTGGCCAAGCTGGACCAGCCCTCGGTGCAGGGCAGTAGTGGCACCGGCAACATTCATGTGGTGTATCTGAAGAATGCGGATGCCACCAAACTTGCAGCCACCCTGCGTGCGGTGCTGTCAGGGGATGTGCGCGCTGCACCGGCGGCGACTCCGTCCGCAGCCGGCGGGGCAGCTTCCGGCGCTGCCAATGCTGCGGCGGCAAGTGCGTCGTCTGGCGGCGGGCAGATACAGGCCGATGTGTCGACTAACTCGCTCATCATTACAGCGCCAGATCCGCAGTATCGCCAGCTGCGCGAAGTCATTGAACAGCTCGACGCGCGGCGCGCGCAGGTTTTTGTTGAGAGTCTGATCGCCGAGGTCAATGCCGACCGCGCCGCAGAGTTCGGTGTGCAGTGGCAAGGGCCCATCGGCAATGCGGGCGACAGGTCCATCGGAATTTTGGGTACCAACTTCGGTACCGGGGGCAATAACATCATTGGTCTGGCTGCGGGCGCGGCCACGGGCGCGGTGCTTCCCGGCGCAGGGCTTAATCTGGGCGTTGCCACGCAATACAACGGCGTTTACACGCTGGGCTTCCTGGCCCGCTTTCTGGAGCAAAACGGTGACGGCAATGTATTGTCCACACCTAACCTGCTGACGCTGGACAACGAAGAAGCCAAAATTGTGATTGGCCAAAACGTTCCCTTTGTAACGGGCCAGTACACCAATGCCAATTCGGGTGGCACCGGGGCGGTTAATCCGTTTCAGACGATTGAGCGAAAAGACGTGGGTCTGACGCTCAAGGTTAAGCCGCAAATCAGCGAAAACGGCACAGTCAAATTGTCCATCTTTCAGGAAGTGTCCAGCGTGGCTGCGTCCAGCGTGAACTCGGCGACCGGTTTGATTACCAACAAGCGTTCTATCGAGTCGAATGTTTTGGTGGAAGATGGTGCCATTGTGGTGCTGGGCGGTTTGCTGCAAGACGAATATGCGGGTAACAGTGACCGCGTGCCGGGGCTGGCTGACATTCCGATCTTTGGCGCCTTGTTCAAAAGCGATTCACGCAGCCGTAAGAAGACCAATCTGATGGTGTTCTTGCGGCCCGTGGTGGTGCGCGACGCGGCGAGCAGCGACGCACTTTCTGCCGCACGCTACGGTCAGATTCGTGAAGTTCAGCAGCAGTCTCAGCCGGTGAACAGCGCGGTGATGCCGATTAACGAAGCACCTATGTTGCCGCCCAACCCCACCACTCCCAATCCTGCCCGTGCGAAGCCGGTGAGCAAAACCCTGCCGCTTACCCCACTGGGTCAATAAAGTCCATGCGCTATCCGCTTCCTTACGCTTTTGCGCGCAACCAGCAAGTGCTGCTGGAAGACGACGCAGGCACGCTCACCCTTTGGATGCATGAGCAGACGCCACCCTCGGGCGTGAGCGAGGTGATGCGCAAATTCGGTGCGCACAAAGTGGAACTGCAGGTTGCGCCGGCGCTGCAGCAGCGCATCAGTGCGGCCTATGCGAAGGGCGAATCTAGTGCCGCGTCAGTTGTCAGCGAAGTGGAAAGTGACACCGACCTCTCACGCATGATGCAAGAGCTGCCCGCCGTTGAAGATTTGCTGGAAACGGCGGACGACGCGCCGATCATCCGCATGTTGAACGCCCTGCTCACGCAGGCCGCGCGCGATGGGGCCAGCGATATTCACATCGAGCCCTATGAGCGCCACAGCAGCGTGCGCTTCCGGGTGGACGGCACGCTGCGTGAAGTAGTGCAGCCCAACCGTGCGCTGCATGCAGCACTCATCTCGCGCCTGAAAATCATGGCGCAGCTCGATATTTCCGAGAAGCGTCTGCCGCAGGACGGGCGCATCTCGCTGCGCATCGGCACCCGTGCCATGGACGTGCGCGTCAGCACGCTACCCAGTGCGCACGGCGAGCGTGCCGTGCTACGTCTGTTGGACAAGAGCCAGAACAAAATTGAACTGGAGTCGGTCGGCCTGCAAGGGAATGTGTTGCAGCGGCTTGTGTCGCTGATCGGCCAGCCGCACGGCATTATTCTGGTCACCGGCCCCACCGGGTCGGGCAAAACCACCACGCTGTACGCTGCGCTGAGCCGGCTTGACGCAGGCAGTGCCAACATCATGACGGTGGAAGACCCGATTGAATATGAATTGCCCGGTGTCGGCCAGACGCAGGTCAACCCCAAGATTGACCTGACCTTCGCAAAGGCCCTGCGCGCCATCCTGCGCCAGGATCCGGATGTGATCATGATCGGCGAGATCCGCGACTACGAGACTGCGCAGATCGCCATTCAGGCCTCGCTGACCGGGCACCTGGTGCTCGCCACCCTGCACACCAACGACGCGGCCAGTGCCATTACGCGTTTGACCGACATGGGCGTGGAGCCGTTCCTGCTCAGCTCCAGTCTGCTGGGTGTAGTGGCGCAACGTTTGGTGCGCAAACTGTGTACCCACTGCGGCGGCAAAGGCTGCAGCGAATGCGGGCAGACCGGCTATCAGGGGCGCACGGGTATTTTTGAGTTGCTGGTTACGGATGATGCGCAACGCGCCCTGATCCACGAGCAGGCCTCGGAGGCGCAACTGCGCAACGCGGCGCTGGCTTCGGGCATGGTGCTCATGCGCGACGATGGCGCGCGGCTGGTGCAAAGCGGCGTCACCTCGCCGGAAGAACTTCTCAGGGTTACGAGGGACTAACGTCCTGCGGCAGAAGCCGCGCGACGCTCACCCGGCCGCCAGCATGCCTGCTGCGGCGAGCATGCCGATCATCACCGGTTGGTGCACCATGTAATAGCTCAGGCTTCTTCTACCCAGCCAGACCAGCGGTTGGGCTGCTGGGGAGATGCGCAATTGCAGCCACTGCGGCCGCGTGCGTATGACCCACTGTCCGGCAGCCATGCCCCAGAGCATCACGCCGATCCAAGGCAGCAGCGGCGCATAGTCTTCCGTGACCGGTTTGCGGCTGATGAAGCCTAGCCAGTTCAAGGCAGGGATATTCAATATGTCCATAGCAGGCCACGCTGCGTGGAATGAAGCGGCCATTTGTGCCAGCGCAATGACCGCACCTCCGCCGATCCACAGCCACACGCCCGAAGGCGCAAAAAAGCGCACCACGATCAACATGGCTGCCATGCCATGCAGGATGCCGAAGTAAATAAAGCTTTGCGGATACATAAAGTATGAGCCGGCCGTTACCAGCATCGCGCAGCCCGCAATTTGCCGCCAGCGCTTCCAAAATCGTGCAGGCGTCTGCGCTTGTGTCACCGCAATAGCTTGGCCTAGCCCGGCACAAAACGTGAACAGGCTGACGATGGCCGCGCGTTGCCAGGTCCAGAACGGGTCGTTATAAAAGTTGGCCTGCAAGTAGCCGAAGTGCTGCAGGTCAAAGCAGAGGTGAAACACCGTCATCCACACCATCGCCAGGCCGCGCAACGCGTCGACCGCTTCATAGCGCGCTTCACCACGGCGCACGGGCAGCGGCGCGGCGCGATGGTCGGTACGCGTTTGGGTGGAAGCTTTGGACATGCAAACATTTTCCCTGACTTTGCCTGATGTGCCGGGACCTGCCCTGCGGCGGCGGGGCGCGACTTCGTGATATGTTCACCGCATGCCCGCCTATTCCTTTTCTGCACTCGATGCCGACGGCCAAACCCGCAAAGGCACGATCGAAGCCGATAGCGCCAAAACAGCGCGTGCGCAGTTGCGGAGTCAGTCGCTCATTCCGATGGCGGTTGATCAGGTCGGCTCCGGCCAGTCCGCCAATGCTGCAGGGGCTGATTCTGGCGGCGCTTTGTTCACTGCAAAAGTGTTCAACGCGACCGGCCTTGCTGTGTGGACCCGGCAACTGGCGGGCTTGGTCACCTCGGGCTTGCCGCTGGAGCGGGCCCTGAGCTCACTCACCGAAGAAGCCGACAACGAGGCGCAGCGCAACATTAACGCGGCGCTGAGAGCGTCTGTTAATGGCGGGGCGGCATTTGCCAAAGCCCTGTCGGAACACCCGCGCGAGTTCGCTGATATTTATGTGGCTGTGATTGGCGCGGGTGAGCAAAGCGGCAATCTGGGCCTGGTGCTGGAGCGTCTGGCCGATGATCTGGAGGAGCGCCAGCAGCTCAAATCCAAACTCATCGGCGCGGCGCTGTACCCGGCCATCGTGTCGCTGGTCGCGTTTGTGATTGTGTTGTTTCTGGTGGGCTATGTGGTACCACAGGTGGCGAATGTGTTTGTCGGCAGCAAACACGCGTTGCCTGTTTTGACAGTGGCCATGATGGCTATCAGCGACTTCGTGCGCAGCTACGGCTGGCTGGTCATATTGCTGTTGGCGGCGATGGTCGGTGGATTGGTTGTTATGCTCAAAAACCCGGCCTTTCGCGAGCGTTTTGACGCGGCTTGGCTGAATCTGCCGGTGGTGGGCAGGCTCGCGCGTGGCTACAACGCAGCGCGATTTGCCGGAACGCTGGCGATGCTCAGTGCTGCCGGTGTGCCTATCCTCAAAGCATTGCAGGCAGCCGCTGAAACGCTGAGTAACCGTGCCTTGCGCCGCGATGCGCTGGATGCGCTGGTGCTGGTGCGTGAGGGCGCGCCGCTGGCCTCGGCACTTTCGCAAAAAAAGCGCTTTCCGGGTTTGCTATCGATGTTTGCGCGCTTGGGTGAGCAGACCGGGCAACTGCCGCAAATGCTGGATCGGGCGGCGCGTCAGCTCAGCAACGAAGTGCAACGCCGTGCGATGGCCTTGGCTACCATTCTGGAGCCGCTGCTGATTGTGGTGATGGGGCTGGTGGTCATGCTGATTGTGCTGGCGGTGTTGATGCCGATCATTCAACTCAATCAGTGGGTCAAGTAGCCACCTTCAGGTGGTCCAGCACTGCAGCAATGTGGTTTTCAAAGTCGCTGATGGCGTGGTCGCCTCCTTCAAGTAACAGCATACTGGCATGTACGTACCGCGCATGCATTTCACGCCAGTCAAGCACCTCGTCGCCTTTGGCAATAATGGTGAAATAGCGCTGCATCTGCGTAAGCGGTCCGCATTCCAAACCACGTAATTCCGCAATGTATTCCGGCTTGAAATAGAAGTTCTCGCTGGGGTCATGCCAGGACGTGACATCGCCGATGTATTTCTCCAGGTCCCGCGCCGGGTTGACGGCCGGGTTTAATAAAACGGCCTTGCATTGCATCCGTTCGGCCACCCAGGTGGCATAAAAGCCGCCCAGCGATGAGCCCACCACCGCCATGCTTTGCGCGGGCCAGGGCGCAATGCCTTGCGCCACCATGTTCATGGCATCCCGGGGTGACGGGGGCAGTTGCGGGCACCACCACTGAACCGCGGGGAAGTTGCGCGCGACCACCTGAGCCATCAGCCGGGCCTTTGCCGATTGGGGCGACGAGCGAAAGCCGTGGAGGTAAAGCAGGTGGGTGGTGGAGGTGCCGAGCATGAATAAATCATATGCTGGAAAGAGGAGGGCCTTCGGGGCTGGATAATTGTGCCTATGTCGTATCAATTTGGAAAACGTTCCTGGCGCCAGCGCGTGTTGCCCTGGTTTGCCGGATTTGACGGTCCGCTGGCGTTTGCGGTTTTCATGTTGGCGTGTGCCGGCATGCTGACCATGTATTCGTCGGGATGGGATCACGGCACCCGGTTTGAGGACCATGGCCGAAATATGGTGATTGCTGCCACCATCATGTTTGTGGTGGCACAGGTGCCTCCGCAGCGGCTGATGGCGTTGGCCGTACCGCTGTATGTGCTGGGCGTGACCTTGCTTATTGCCGTGGCCGTTTTCGGCGTCACCAAAAAGGGCGCCAAGCGCTGGCTGAATGTGGGCGTCACCATCCAGCCCAGTGAAATTCTGAAAATCGCCATGCCGCTCATGCTGGCCTGGTGGTTTCAAAAGCGCGAGGGGCAATTGCGCCCCTTGGACTTCGCAGTAGCGGGTACGCTGCTGGCGGTTCCGGTGGCGCTGATCATCAAGCAACCCGATCTGGGCACGGCACTTTTAATTCTGGCGGCGGGCATGTCGGTCATTTTCTTTGCTGGTATGAGCTGGAAGCTGGTGGTGCCTCCTGTGGTGATTGGCCTTATTGGCGTTGTGCTAATTGTGGTTTTTGAGCCCAGCCTGTGTGCAGACGGTGTGCGATGGCCGGTGCTGCACGATTACCAGCAGCAGCGTATTTGTACCCTGTTAGACCCCACACGTGACCCGCTGGGCAAGGGGTTCCACATCATTCAGGGCATGATTGCCATCGGTAACGGCGGTCTGTTCGGGATGGGCTTTATGCAGGGCACGCAAACGCATCTGGAGTTCATCCCGGAGCGCACGACCGATTTTATTTTTGCGGCGTTTTCCGAAGAATTCGGATTGATGGGAACGGTGCTGCTGATCTGCGCATTTGTCTTTCTCATCCTGCGCGGTCTCACGATTGCGCTGGAAGCGCCCACCCTGTTTTCGCGCCTGTTGGCGGGCAGTGTGACCATGATTTTCTTCACCTATGCCTTCGTCAACATGGGCATGGTCAGCGGCATTGTTCCGGTGGTGGGTGTGCCGCTACCGTTCATCAGCTATGGTGGAACTGCCATGGTGACCTTGGGGCTGGCTCTCGGTATCTTGATGTCGATTGCCAACTCCAAGCGGCTGGTGCAGTCCTGACAAGCGCGTTTTAGGGACTTAGGCGCGCCGAGTCAGCTTTGCAATGCAGAGGCCTAAAATGGACAGATGATCTCTCGCGAACCCACCATTGAACGTTTGGCCACGGCCAAATCCCTGTTGCTCACGCCATTCGGTCTGGATGAATCCCATCTGGTCCGGGCTTTGAATGAAATCAAGGCACACAAGGTCGACGAGGCAGACTTGTACTTTCAGTACACCCGCTCCGAGGGCTGGAGTCTGGAAGAAGGGATTGTCAAAACCGGCTCTTTCAGCATCGATCAGGGCGTGGGCGTGCGGGCCGTAAGTGGCGAGAAAACTGCATTTGCTTATTCTGACGATATTTCGGAAGCGTCACTTTTGGATGCTGCGCGTACGGTGCGCACCATTTCCAGCGCGGCCAAGTCGGCCCGCGTGAAAACACCCAAACCCCGGTTAGCCGGGGCCAGAGCCTTGTATTCCGGTGTGGACCCGATTGCTTCACTCGACAGCGCGACCAAGGTGGAACTGCTGGGCAAGGTGGAGCGCCTGGCCCGTGCCAAAGACCCGCGCGTGGCGCAGGTCATGGCGGGTCTAGCCAGTGAATATGACGTCGTACTGGTGGCCCGTGCTGACGGCACGATTGCAGCGGATGTGCGTCCGCTGGTGCGTTTGTCGGTCACCGTGATTGCCGAACAAAAGGGACGCCGCGAAGTGGGCTCCGGCGGCGGCGGCGGTCGCTTCGGATTGGCGTATTTCAGCGATGCGCAAATTGAAGAATATGTGAATCAGGCAGTGCACGCCGCGCTGACCAATCTGGACGCACGGCCGGCACCCGCCGGCGAAATGACGGTGGTACTGGGCTCGGGCTGGCCCGGCATTTTGTTGCACGAAGCTATCGGCCACGGCCTGGAAGGTGACTTCAACCGCAAAGGCTCCAGCGCATTCAGTGGGCGTATCGGTCAACGTGTCGCAGCCAAGGGCGTGACGGTGTTGGACGACGGCACTATTGCCGACCGCCGTGGTTCGCTCAATGTGGACGACGAGGGCAATGCCAGCCAGCGCAATGTATTGATTGAAGACGGCATCTTGAAGGGCTACATCCAGGATAGCATGAATGCGCGTCTGATGGGTGTGGCACCTACGGGCAACGGCCGGCGCGAGAGCTATGCCCACATTCCCATGCCGCGCATGACCAACACCTACATGCTGGGCGGCAACAAGGATCCGCAGGAGATTGTTGCGAGCATCAAAAAGGGTTTGTACGCCACCAACTTCGGCGGCGGCCAGGTGGACATTACCAGCGGTAAATTTGTGTTTTCTGCCAGTGAAGCCTATTGGGTGGAGAACGGAAAAATTCTGTATCCGGTCAAAGGCGCCACCATAGTGGGCAGCGGGCCTGAGTGCCTCAAGCGTGTCAGCATGATCGGCAACGACATGAAGCTCGATAGCGGCGTGGGCACTTGCGGCAAAGAGGGACAGAGTGTGCCTGTTGGAGTAGGCCAGCCTACTTTGCGCATTGATGGGTTGACGGTTGGCGGTACCGCCTAAGCACGAGGGGCGGACTGGTTTGAATCCGTTTTGGACCGGAGCGCGCGATACCGTGCCAATGATGGTGGGAGCGGCACCGTTTGGTGTCATTTTCGGCACATTGGCCATTGCCGGGGGTATCCCCGCATGGGCTGCGATGGCCTTGTCCGCAGTGGTTTTCGCAGGCTCCAGTCAGTTTGTAGCGCTGAGTCTGATTGGTGGCGGTGTGGCGCTGCCCGTACTGTGGCTCACTACCTTTGTCGTAAATCTGCGCCATGCGCTGTACAGCGCAACACTGTTGCCTTATGCGCGGCATTTGCCCGCACGCTGGCGGTGGGCGCTGGCATTCTGGCTGACCGATGAAACTTTTGCAGTCGTGGAGCACAAGTTGCGTGACCATACCGGGGAGCGCGATGGCGCCCGCTACTGGCTGGGCTCGTCTCTGGCGATGTATTTCAACTGGCAGTTCTGGACCATTGCGGGCATCGCGGTAGGTAGCAATATTCCGGGGTTGTCTGATTTGGGTTTGGATTTTGCGATGGTGGCAACTTTTGCCGCTATCGTTGCACCGCGGTTGCGCGAGCGACCCGTGCTGGTTGCGGCACTGGTGGCCGGAACCGTTGTGATGGTGGGGCGCGCATTGCCTTACAAGCTTGGACTCATGCTGGCTACAACTGCGGGCGTTGCGGCGGGAGTTCTTGCAGAAAATTTGGCAGGCCGCGAGCCGGGCATTGAAGAGACGTCACCATGACCACTTACCTTGCGTTGGCTGTCGTCGGTATGGTGCTGGTGACCTATGGCATTCGGTTGAGCTTTCTTGTGTTCGGCGATCGCCTGCGCTTTCCTGCCTGGCTGGAGAGAGCATTGCGCTACGTGCCTGCTGCAGTTTTGACGGCTTTGATTGTTCCCATGGCGTTGGCGCCGCATGATGTTGTCGAACTTTTCCCTACTAATGCCTATCTGCCGGGCGCCATAGTGGCGGCCTTGGTCGCTTTTTGGAGTGGGCACACTTTGACTGCGATCGTCAGCGGTTTTTTGGTCTATGGCTTGTGGCGGTGGCTGGTCTGACGAACGCGTTTGTAGGCGCTGTCAGGGACGGGCCAAAAACCTGTGCTACATTGTTGTCCATGCATTCAGCCCGTTTTTACTTTAGCTACTTTTGGTTCTCAAGCGCCTGCGGCGG
>CANBYM010000027.1 GCA_947373605.1 Comamonadaceae bacterium | reverse complement strand
ACGTGGCCTTGTCCCACAGCTCGAAGTGGTTACCCATGCCCAGCAACATCGTATCGCGGGATATGCCTGCGGCTGCGCGCAATTCAGGCGACACCAGTACGCGACCGGTAGAGTCCATCTCCACGTCCATGGCATTGCCCAGGAAGATGCGTTTCCACCACTGCGCCGACATCGGCAAGGCGGCAATGCGTTCGCGGAACTTCTCCCACTCGGGGCGGGGGAACACCATCAGGCAGCCGTGTGGATGCTTGGTCATCGTCAGTTGTCCACCCGCCGTGGCGCTCAGGACGTCGCGATGCCGGGTCGGCACAGAGAGCCGCCCTTTTGCATCCAGACTGAGAGACGAAGCGCCTTGAAACACGGCAGGAAACCCCTTTTTGCATATATGCAGAAAAATAGCTATTTAGCGGCACGAATTACCACTTAATTGCACTTTTTTGCACTGTATCAGCAAACCACTTGAAAGCAAGTGGGCGTTCCACAAAAATTTCCAATGAAATCAAGGACTTAGAAGCGTTTTCGAAGGCTTAGAAAAAGCAAAAAACGTTCTAAATTAAGCACTTAGCGCGCTTACTGAATGTGATGCTTGAAACTTGAGCTGCAATTGTGGCTGTATTTGCATACAGCGAACTAATTGCTGGTTACCTACAAGATATAGCGCGATAAATCTTCGTTCTGGCTTAACTCTGCAAGACGCTGGTCCACGTAGGCACCATCAATTCGCACGGTTTGACCCGCCAGTGCAGCGGCGTCAAAGCTCACGTCATCGAGCAATCGCTCCATCACAGTGGCAAGGCGGCGGGCACCGATATTTTCCGTACGGGCATTCACCTCAAAGGCGATTTTGGCCAACCGGGTGACGCCTTCGGGCGTGAAGTCGAGCGTAACATTCTCCGTTGACAGCAGGGCCTGGTATTGCCGCGTCAGGGACGCATGGGTCTGGGTAAGGATGGCCTCAAAATCTTCAATCGACAGGGACTGCAGTTCGACCCGAATTGGAAAGCGCCCCTGCAACTCGGGGATCAGGTCACTGGGCTTACTCAAATGAAATGCACCGGAGGCAATAAACAGAATGTGATCGGTTTTCACCATGCCGTATTTGGTGGACACCGTGGTGCCTTCTACCAACGGCAACAGGTCGCGCTGCACACCCTGGCGTGACACTTCCGCGTTGCCGCCTTCGTTTCGGGAAGTGACTTTGTCAATTTCGTCAATAAACACGATGCCGTTTTGCTCCAGCATGTGCAGGGCCTGAGTTTTGATGTCATCTTCATTGACGAGCTTGGCAGCCTCTTCGTCAATCAGGATTTTTTGCGCCTCGCTAATTTTGAGTTTGCGGGTCTGGCGTTTGTTTTGCCCGAGCTGGCCAAACATGCCGCGCAACTGTTCGGTCATCTCTTCCATTCCGGCGGGGCCCATGACTTCAAGCTGCGTTGCCGGTGCTGTGACGTCAATTTCGATTTCCCGGTCCGCCAGTTGCCCTTCGCGCAGCTTTTTGCGAAAGTTCTGGCGCGCTGTACTTTCCGGCGAAGAATCAGCTGCGCCCGCAAAGCCGAAATCATTGCGCGGCATGGGAATCAATATGTCCAAAATGCGCTCTTCCGCTGAGTCTTGTGCGCGCTCGCGCACCTGCGCCTTGGCCGTTTCACGTGTTTGCTTTACCGCGATTTCGGCCAGATCACGGATGATGGAATCCACGTCTTTGCCGACGTAACCGACTTCTGTGAACTTGGTCGCCTCAACCTTAATAAACGGTGCATCTGCCAGCCGTGCAAGGCGACGGGCAATTTCGGTTTTCCCCACGCCGGTGGGGCCGATCATCAGTATATTTTTAGGTGTGATCTCGGCGCGCAGTCCAATTTCCACCTGCTGACGACGCCAGCGGTTACGCAGGGCAATGGCCACGGCGCGCTTGGCCTTGCTCTGACCGACGATATGTTTATCCAGTTGGGCAACGATGTCCTGAGGTGTCATTTCTCTGAATGCTTCCGTGGCTTATTCGAGTGTTTCAATGGTGTGATGCATATTGGTATAGATGCAAAGCTCACCTGCGATTTCCAGCGAACGCTTGACGATGTCCTGTGCGCTGAGTTCTGTGTGGTTCAGAAGGGCCACTGCTGCGGCTTGCGCATAGGCGCCACCCGAGCCGATGGTGACGATCCCGTTTTCCGGCTCCAGCACGTCTCCATTGCCGGTGATGATGAGTGAAGCTTCGTGGTCAGCCACGGCCAGCATCGCTTCGAGTCGGCGCAGAACGCGGTCAGTGCGCCAGTCTTTGGTCAGTTCAATCGCAGCACGAACCAGATGGCCCTGGTGCTTTTCGAGTTTGGCTTCAAAACGTTCAAACAAGGTAAACGCGTCTGCGGTCGCACCGGCAAAACCCGCGAGTACTTTGCCGTGATAGAGCTTGCGCACTTTGCGGGCCGTGCCCTTGACGACGATATTGCCCAGCGTAACCTGTCCATCGCCACCAATGGCCACTTGGTGGCCTTGCGGGGTTTTGCGACGTACGCTGATGATGGTGGTGCCGTGAAATTGTTCCATGCTGTCCTAAATTCGGGCATTTGCCCTATTTGCAAGGACTGCATTACACCGCGAAATATTTCCCGCGCACTTACACGGGACGGGCAATCACCTTTGCGTGCTCATTGATGCCGATGACGTTAAAGAACGCCGCCACCAGACGATGGGCATTTTGAAATTGAATCTGCTGGCCTGCAGCCTGCCGAATGGCCACCCAGTTCAAAATGCTGCCTGCCGCTGCGAAGTCCACACGCAACAACCCATCGCAATTGATGACTGCTTTAACACCCGGCGTTTCATTTTTTTCCAGCTCAGCCAGCACTTCCGATGCGTCACCCATTAATTCACCACGCAGCGCAAGCAATAACTGCCCGCCTTCGGTCAATGGCACTGTTGCAGGACCCGGGTCAGCCCGGTTATTGGCGGTCGCGTCAACGTGGCCGAGGTCATCGTATTGGCATTTCGCGTCAACCCAAGCAGGCGGAGCCAGCTCGTGAATAATGCAATAGTCCAGAGCGGCAAGATCAAAATCGTCTTGCAACCGCATTACACGCAACGCGTTCAGGCGAACCTGCCACCATTTGTTGTCGGTATTGCGCTCACCGGGCGGAGTCTTACTACGAAGGGCCAAAACCAAGGCCTGCGAACCTGAAAATGCCACAGCCACCGCCTCCTCACTCAGGCTGGCAAACAAGCCATCAAGCAAAGTCTGGGCGTTTTCGTCAATGATTGCCAGGTTGGCCCACCCCAGGTGCCAGGGCATGGAATACATGCCCATGCAGTCCCGCAAGGTCTCCATCGCATGCGCGTCCAAAATTGCCGGGCAATTCCATATGGGCGCACCGTGCGCCGAAGCAGTGAAAGCCACAGAACTCTGCGAACCCGCATTAACTTCAGCACTGGCTGCAAAACTCACCCAGGTTGGCACTAAACCGTTGAGGTGTGACGCAAACTCCTTTACGGCGCTGTCAAATGCAGGCCTTGCGTTAGTAGCGCGGTACAGGTCCAGTACGGCAGCGACCCAGGACTGGGCCGCCTCGGGCTGCAATTCATTGCCCCGCAACGCAGCCAGCAAGCCGTGCTCCGCGCCCGCATCGTCACCATTGGCAAAGCGAATAGCAGCCTCTTCCAACTCGGGGTCTGTTGCCATTTCATCCGATGACATAGCAAACAAATTGGATGCGGAGAAGCCAACGTCAGAATGCGAAAACCCGGCAGCGCCAGCATTGGATTCGGCACCCTTGCCGGTCAGCGCCATCATACCGGTGGCCATCTGAGTTGCTGCAAATTCATTGGTGCCGTGCGAGGTGTCGTTGCGCTTGATCTCAATCGACTCCGTCGTATCAAATGCATCGTCGGAAACGGACGGGCTTTGTGTGGGCAACTGGCTTGGCATCAGATCCGAGTTGCCATCCGGTGAACGGTCGCCGCCCGCCGCTGCCGATGCACCTTCCTGTTTGCTCTTCCACCACTGCTTGGACATTTGGGCTTCGATCTCATCAATTTTCTTGAGCGTGATCGCACGGCCATCCGGATCGGTGGGCAAACTGGTCTGAAAATACGAGGGACGGGCTGCATTGGCCACGGCGCCTGGATCGCGATTGCGCAACTTGCGCAACTGATCAAATTCACGCCTGCGGACGAAGTCATTTTGCCGCTTGCGCTCAATCATGGCTTTCAAAGCCTGCTTGTCGTAGCCCGCCTCGGCAGACTGCTCGGGCTGGTCCAACTCCGACCAATCCTTGGTCGGATTGCGGACAAACATAGCCACCTTGGACAGAAGGCCGGGGCGCTCGTCTTTGGTGGCCATGGTGTTAATCGCCAAACATTTTTTGTTTGAGTTCGCGGCGTTGCTGCGCTTCGAGCGACAGGCTGGCAGTCGGGCGAGCCAGGAGGCGACCTACGCCGATGGGTTCACCGGTTTCGTCGCAGTAACCATAATCGCCGGCGTCAATACGGGCTATCGATTGCTCGATTTTCTTGAGCAACTTGCGTTCACGGTCGCGGGTACGCAACTCCAGCGCGTGCTCTTCTTCAATCGTGGCGCGGTCGGCAGGATCGGGCACCACAGACGTATCTTCGCGAAGGTGCTCTGTCGTTTCACCGGCACTGTTAAGAATGTCACGCTTCAAAACTGACAAACGATGGCGGAAGGCGCCCATTTGTGCGTCGTTCATGTATTCCGTTTCAGGCATAGCCATCAACTCGGCATCGGTCAGCTCATTGGCTGGCTTGGTTTTCCAGTTATTTGCAAGCTTGGGATCTTTTTTGATTGACGACGGCAATACCGGCACGATCACCGGTGCGGTAACGACTTGGCTATAGCTCGCCTTGGCTGCGGTCGACGCAACGCTTTGCGCCATGGACGGTACTGTCAGTTGAGCGAGCCGGGATGAGGGACGTCCGGTTTTCTGGGGAACCGCGGCGGGCATGGGCGCCACGGGAACGGGCACAGGCTTCGTCGCACTCAGGGTCATGGTTTGAGGTGCTTTTTCTTTGATTATTGGTTTAGCAACGGGTTTGCTGATTTTTTCAGCGGCTTTCACAGGTTTCACTGGGGCTTTCGCAACAGGCTTAGCTACCGGCTTGGAAGTCGGTTTAGCGGGCGCCTTGGGTTTGGTTTTTATTACCGGCTTCGCAGCTGGTTTAGCGGCAGGTTTTACAACCGCTTTTACCGGCTTTGCGACCGCTTTAATTATTTTTTCTGCAGGTTTGGCAACTGCTTTAACAGCCGCCTTTGCCGCAGCTTTGGCCGGTGCTTTGGCTATTATTTTGGGCGAAGGTTTGGCGGACTTTTTTACAGGCGTTTTAGCCACAGCTTTGGCTGCAGGTTTCGTTGCGGCTTTCGCAGGGGCTTTTGCCACTGCTTTAGCTTTGCCTGCGGCTTTTGTATCTTTTCCGGATTTGGCTTTCACGTCTTGTCTCCTTGCAGCACTCGCTTGCGGATTGTCCTGGCTTCCTTGAAAACTACCTTCGTCCTTGGGAGGCTTGTCTTTGGCGGTTTCTCCGGCGCGCGAGTGTACAGGCTTACCCATCGGAAAACCCATCAGTTGCAAAATCGAGACAATCATGCGGCTCCCTGCCTGGTTTCAAAATTCAAACACGAGTGGCACGGGCGAATTGGCTCAGGCAGCACTCTCCGGCGCACATCATGCATGAAAAAGCGCTTTAAACGAGGGATTGCTCCAACCCCTGCAACAAAATGTCTTTCGGCAAATCAATGCCGATGAACACCATTTTGCTGTTTCGCACCTCATCGGCAGCCCAGGGTGGCCCTAAATCGCTACCCATCAGTTGGTGTACGCCCTGAAATATCACCTTGCGTTCCGTGCCCTGCATAAACAATACACCTTTGTAGCGCAACATGCGCGGGCCATAGACGTTCACAATTGCACCCAGAAAATCTTCCAGCTTTGCGGCATCAAAGGCGCGCTGGGACTTGAATACAAAGCTTTTTACATCGTCGTCATGATGGTGGTGATGGCCGTGCCCGGCGTGGTCATGTCCTTCATGCGCGTGCGAGGGGTGATCGCAATGCTCGCCATGGGCGTGGTCATGATGGTCGTGATCGTCTTCTTTCAGAAAGTCGGGATCAATGTCCAGTTTGGCGTTCAGGTTAAAACCACGCAGGTCAAACACCTCGCTCAAGGCGACTTCCCCGAAATGCACCGCCCGCTGCGGAGCACGCGGATTCATATGTTTGAGACGGTGCATCAGGGCATCGAGCTCTTCTTTAGAAACCAGATCCGCCTTGCTGATGAATATCTGATCGGCGAAACCCACTTGACGGCGCGCTTCCTGCCGGTCATTGAGTTGCTGTGCCGCGTGTTTGGCGTCAACCAGCGTCAAAATGGAGTCGAGCAAGTAGGACTCGGCAATTTCATCGTCCATGAAAAAAGTTTGTGCTACCGGTCCGGGGTCGGCCACACCGGTGGTTTCGATCACGACGCGCTCAAAGTCCAGTTCGCCTTTGCGCTTTTTCTCTGCCAGATCACGCAAGGTAGCGCGCAAATCTTCACGAATCGTGCAGCAAATGCAGCCATTGCTCATTTGAATGATCTGCTCATTGGTGTCGCTCACCAAAATTTCGCTGTCGATGTTCTCTTCGCCGAATTCATTCTCTATGACAGCGATTTTCTGCCCGTGGGCCTCGGCCAGCACACGCTTTAAAAGCGTGGTTTTGCCCGAACCCAAAAAGCCGGTCAGTATGGTGGCGGGGATAAGTGCCATGTTCGATGCCCAAAAATCAGAAGGTGGGGAGTGTAGCGGCCAATTCAATAGTCGTCTGTGTGTTGAGCCCGCGCCTTAGCGGCGCATGACCACCAGGCCCTTGAGGTATTCCCCTTCGGGAAAGGCGATGGTCATAGGATGGTCCGGTGCACCGCCCATACGCTCTGTGATAAAGCCGTCGACCCCGGCATCTGAGCCGGCGGAAGCCACAATTTTGTGGAACAAATCCGCACTGATGCCACCCGAGCAGGAGTAAGTAAACAACACACCACCGGTTTCCAGCAGTTTGAAAGCAAGCCGGTTGATGTCCTTATAGGCCCTTGCCGCGCGTTCGGCGTGGGCCACGGTGGGCGCGAACTTGGGCGGATCCAGAATGATGGCGTCAAAAGTACGCCCCTCGCCGGCAAAGCGGCGCAGCGAGGCATTGACATCGGCGTCCATCATTTCGTTGCGTGTAGCGTCAAATCCATTGAGTGCGACATTGGCAACTGCTTTTTCAATGGCCGGGCCACTGGAGTCAATCGATGTCACATGCACTGCTCCACCCGACAATGCGGCCACAGTGAAGCCACCGGTATAGCAATAGCAGTTGAGGACGCGCTCAAAACCCAACCGGCGTGTGTAATCGGCAAACTTCTTGCGGCTATCACGCTGGTCCAGGTAGAAACCGGTTTTGTGTCCCTCGGCGATGTCCAGCGACAGCTGCCAGCTGTGCTCTTGCAGCACCAATGTAGTGGGACCCTCGCCGCGCAGCCAGCCCTTTTGCTCCGGCAAACCCTCCAGCGCACGGCTGCTGGCGTCAGATCGTTCATACAGCCGCGCTAGGCCTGTTTCCGCAAGCAAAGCATCAATAATCACGTCTTTCCAGCGCTCTACGCCAGCGGAAGTGAATTGGGCTACCAAGGTGTCACCGTATCGGTCCACGATCAAACCGGGCAAGCCGTCGGACTCGCCGTGCACCAACCGCACTCCATTGCTTTGCACATCGAAGCGCGAGCGTGCCATCACTGCGGCGTGAATAGCGGCCTGAAAAAACGCGGCATCAATGCGCTGCGTCTCATCAAAGCTCCACATGCGCGCCCGGATCTTGGAACTGGGGCTGAATGCC
The DNA here is from genome assembly GCA_947373605.1 of Comamonadaceae bacterium. GTDB lineage: Bacteria > Pseudomonadota > Gammaproteobacteria > Burkholderiales > Burkholderiaceae_C > Allorhodoferax. Next base: position 27,227 of record CANBYM010000027.1, on the reverse strand, counting down.
GCCCACCCCAAAAACTGGCCTTCAGCCGAGTCCACACGCACGGTTTCGCCACTATCTGCGCCCCCTTTGGCGATGGCCGATTCAAAAATCCAGGGGTGACGGCGCAGCAAAGACCGCTCTTTCCCGGCGCGAAGGCGAATGTTTTTCATCGACGTATTGTCGCCGCCCTGATAAAAGCAGAACTAGGGCTTGCCTTTGGCACGTGCGCGCGGGTGCGCCGCATCGTAAGCCTTGGCCAGATGCTGAAAATCCAGCCGCGTGTAAACCTGCGTGGTGGTGATATTGGCGTGTCCCAGCAGCTCCTGCACGGCGCGCAAGTCGCCGCTACTTTGCAGCACATGACTGGCAAAAGAATGGCGCAGCATGTGCGGATGCACTGGTGCATTCATGCCGGCTTGCAGGCTGCGGCGTTTCAGGCGCTGCCATACGCTTTGGGCACTCAGGCGGGTACCGTTGCGCCCGTTAAACAGCGCAGCGGCGCCGTCGGCCTGGGACGCATGGACCGGCGTGCCTGCCGCTGTACCCATAGGCCCTCGCAGGTCCAGCCAGCGCTGCAACGCAACTAGCGCCGTACTGCCCACCGGAACAATGCGGCGCTTGGAACCTTTGCCCAGCACATGGGCCTGCGCCGCTTGCATATCGATCCAGCCTTTAGCGCCCGGGCCAGCTTGCGCGTCTAACCCGACCAACTCGCCCACCCGCAAGCCGCTGCCATAGAGCAACTCCACGATGGCCACGTCCCGCGCTTCCAGCCAGGGGTCATCATCACTTTGAAAGTCGGCAAATTGCACCGCGTCGTCCACACCCAGTGCCTTGGGCAGCGGCTTGGGCGCTTTGGGCGAACGCACATCCTGCACCGGATTGCTGGTAACCAGTCCCTCGCGGCCCAACCATGCATAAAACCCGCGCCATCCCGAAAGAATGAGCGCAATGCCCCGCCCGCTGCGCCCGCCACTGTGCATTTGTGCCACCCAACGGCGGATGTGCTGGTTTTTGACGGCCAACAGTTCTGTTTTGGCCTGCACCGCAAAGGCTCTCAGCTTTTGCAAGTCCAGCGCATACAACTCCACAGTACGCGCCGCCAGTCGCTTTTCTACACGCACGTATTCGAGGTATTTCTCGATCAGTGCGGTATCGGGCAGCATGGTGAACACGCCTGGGTGCAGCGGATTTAACGCAGTCGCGACAGCGCCGCAGAGGCCAGTTCACCGATGCGCGCCAGAAAGTCGGTTCCCATGCCGCTGGTAAAACGCTGTGCATCGCCCGAAGCCAGCACCAGCATGCCAAACGCCGGGCTGGGGCTTCCCATAGGCCCGACGCGCAGAGGTACCAAGGCAATGGAGGACACTGCATCAGGCTCGCCCAACCAGCTCACCGCTTCGAAGCCGGTGTTCAGGCCACAGAAAGGTTCACTCAAGCTGGAAGCAAACACCTTGGCATCGTCGCTAACACCCTGCGCAAACCTTTCGGCTGCAAATTCACCTGCCACATCCCACACCCGCAGAGCCACTTGCGGCACTGCAAACTGCAATGCGATTTCATCGGCAATGCGCGCCGGCAAAGCAGCGGTGTCTTTGCTTTGCAAAAGTGCGCCGGCCCAGCGCAACACCTTGTCGGACAGCAAGACGTTATCAGTGCCATTTCGGATCATTTCCATGATGCGATGTTCGAGGAGCTTGATTTTTTCACGCAGCATTTCGGCCTGGCGCTCCTGCAGGCTCACAGCGCGGTTGCTGTGCGGGCTGGTCAGTTGCACTGCGCCCAGAAGTTCGGCGTGGCGCAGGAAAAAATCCGGCGTGATGCTGAGATAGTGGGCAATATCGTCTTCGGTAATGGGGTTGTTCAGCGTCTGTTCCAGTGGATTCGTCATGGTGGTGTCTTGGTCTGGTCTTTAAAAGTTAGGCGGGCTTGTAACGCTCACACCGGATTGTCCGGCAGGTCAATTTCGCCCTGAAATACAGTGGTCGCAGGGCCTGTCATCATGACCGGTGCATGCAGCCCTTCTGTGCCCGCTGCCCACGCAATGGTCAGCACGCCACCACGGGTTCGCACATTTACGATAGCGTCAAGCAAGCCCAACCGGATACCGGCTACCACGGCTGCACACGCGCCGGAGCCGCAGGCTAGTGTCTCGCCCACACCGCGCTCGTAGACCCGCAAATAGATGTTTGCGCGATCGACGACCTGCATAAAGCTCACATTCACGCCTTCTGTAAATCGCGGACTTTGCTGCACCTGTGGGCCCAGCAAAGGCACCGGCGCTGTTTGGGCATCGGCCACCAGCAATACGGCATGGGGGTTGCCCATGTTGACGGTTGCCAGCAACACACTTGCGTCATTTCCGGGCAACGCAACGCGCCACTGGCTCCATGCGCCAAAAGGTTCGGGCACCAGACCGGAGTCATCAAAGGGGATTTCGCGCGCATCAAATCGCGGCGCTCCCATGTCCACCGTCACCCGCCCGTCCGCCGTGAGGCGCGGGGTGATGATGCCTTTTTGCGTTTTGACACGGATCGTGTCTTTCGTCGTCAGGCCACGGTCACGCACAAAGCGGGCGAAACAGCGCGCGCCATTGCCGCACTGCTCTACCTCGGCGCCATCGGCGTTGTGGATGACGTATTCAAAGTCAATGTCAGCGTCATTGGAAGCGCGCACCGTCAGAATCTGATCGGCACCCACACCGAAATGTCGGTCTCCAAGGAAGCGGTAATGGGCCAGCGTCAGCCCCAGGCGGCCGGCCGTTTCATCCAGGACCACGAAGTCGTTGCCCGCGCCCTGCATTTTGGTGAACTGAATTCGCATGGGCGCAATTATCGACTGCGAAGGGCGCGTTAACACGCACGCTTCGCACACCCGATGCACTTTGGTTGCAAAATGGCCGCCATGGTCCGACCCACACAAATTCTTGATGCACTGGCGCACACCGCACACAGTGCAAACGCTTTACCGGCAAGCCAGGTGCCAACCCCAGCCGACTGGCGCACCGACGCTGCTGTGCCGATCCTGAAAAATCTTTTGCGCCTCACTGCACCCAATCCTGGCGTCATGACCGGACCGGGCACTAACAGCTATCTGGTGGGTGAACCAAATACCGGATTCATAGCCATCGATCCCGGCCCTGCTGATGCAGACCATTTGCAACGATTGTTCGACGCCGCTGGGTATCCGGATGGACGCAGCGGCAACATTCGCTACATTGTCTGCACCCATTCCCACCCGGACCACTCGCCCGGCGCCAAGCCCTTGCAAGCGCTGTGCGCAGCGCAAGGCGTGACGCCGCCCATACTGGGACTACCTTCCGAGCCCAGCGCGCGCGCCGCCAGTGAATTCACACCGGACCGTGCGCTGCTGCACGGTGAATTGCTGCAACTGCAAGGCGCCAACATCCCCGCACACACGCTGAAGGTGCTGCACACGCCGGGCCATGCAGCCAACCATGTGTGCCTTTTGCTGCTAGAAGATGGCATGCTGTTTTCGGGTGACCACGTGCTCAACGGCAGCACCACGGTGGTGGACCCGCCCGATGGCAATATGGCGGATTATCTGGACTCGCTGGACCTATTGCGTGACGAGTGCAGTGCGCACGCCGTGCAATTCATTTTGCCGGCGCATGGCCATGTGATGATGGACGCGCAAGGTGCCATCAGCCACCTGAAAACGCATCGCCTCAAGCGCGAGGCCAAGATTGCCGCCGTCATGCAAAACAACCCCGACGGGAGTCTGGACAGCTGGCTCCCGCTGGCCTATGACGATGTGGACCCACGCATCTGGCCGGTGGCCAAACGCTCGCTTCTGGCGCATGTGGAGCGCATTCAATCGATGCAGTTGCAATGCATTGCGAAAGGCACACCATGATCCGCTCGACCCCAAAGGCTGTTGCAGCAGTCAAGAGCGAAGGTGAGCGGCTCTCCAAACGCGTGATGCAACTCAAAGCCTGTTCGCGCCGTGAAGCCGAGCTCTACATTGAAGGCGGTTGGGTGAAGGTGGGCGGCGTAGTGGTTGAAGACCCGCCGTTTCGGGTCAGCCATCAAACCATCACCATTGACCCCGCAGCTACCTTGCTGGGCACCGAAGCAGTGACGCTGATTGTGAACAAGCCACCGGGCTGGTTAGACGGCGTAGACAGCGACGAAGACGAGGACGATGAAGGGGACAGCGATGTGCAAAAGCGCGCGCGCCAGCCAGCCGCAAAGCAGCGCGCTCCCGCCCCCCAAAATGCGCGCGGCCTATTGCTTGCGTCCACCCATTGGGCGCAAGACCCTGGCGGCGTGCGCATACTCAAGCGCCACTTCAGCCATCTGGATGCTGAAATACCGTTGGAAACCGGCGCCAGCGGCCTGCTTGTTTTCACGCAGGACTGGCGCACCACCCGCAAATTGAGCGAAGACTTGGGGTCGATGGAACACGAACTGGTAGCCGATGTTGCCGGCGAAGTTGCGCCCGAATCGCTGCAAAAAATTGCCCGCGCACTCAATGACTCTCGCAACCCCATGCCGCACACCAAATTCAGCGTCAACAGCAGTACGCCGGAGCGCAGCAAACTGCGCTTTGCAGTCAAAGGTGCACATCCCGGCTTGGTTGCCCATCTGTGCGAAAAGGCAGGGCTGGAGCTTTTGGCCCTCAAACGCATCCGTTTGGGACGCGTGGTTTTAAGCGACCTGCCCTTGGGCCAGTGGCGCTACCTGGCCGAGTTTGAAAAGTTCTAGGCTTTCCGACGGAACCCGGTCAGCTGGCGATGTAGCTTTGCAGCTGGCTGATCGTGGCCTCGTGGTCGGAAATGATGTCATCCATGATGTCGCGAATTGAAATCATGCCCACAACCATCGAACCGTCCACCACCGGCAAGTGACGGATTTTTTTGGCACTCATCAAGGCCATACAGTCCCGGGTACGCGTCTGGGAATTCACAGTGAGGACCTTGGCTGTCATGATGTCACTGACCGGAGTGTCCTTGGACGATTTGCCTGACAGCGCTATTTTTCGGGTGTAGTCCCGCTCCGAAAAAATGCCGACCAATTTGCCCTGACTCATCACCATCAGGGCCCCGACGTCGTGCTCGGCCAGTATGTGCAAGGCCTCAAACACACTGGTATCCGGAGTAAGACTCCAAAGCGTGTTGGATTGCTGTTTTTTAATGAGTTCAATGACTGGTCGCATGGTGCCTCCGCGAGTAATAAGAATAACTATCCGTAGCACTAACCATAGCGCAAACTGTGAAAAGTGTGAAGCCCACCGATAAGCCGGATTCTGTGCATGCGGGTTACCCCGCATGTGACCACCATTAATCTGGGCCGCCGGTTGCCCGGACGGCTCGATGCTACCTACCCGCCAACTCCGGGGGCCCCGTCAACGTTGGCCTACTTGGTATTGCTGCGCGTAGAGATTGCCCGTTTCACCCGCACCGAAGCGGCTCGTCTCTGTTGCTCTAATCCTCACCTTAGGGCCATGCGCTTGCGCGCACAACCGGTCGGTGGACAGCTGTTAGCTGCTACGCTGCCCTATGCAGTCCGGACGTTCCTCCAGTGCCTTGTTTCCAAGATTGCACCAGCGGTGGTCTGGTGAGCTTCACCCCTCTTATTATCCACATCTGCGTAAAACCTCAGGCTTTAGCCATGGGGAGGAGATCAAGGTCGCTTCGGGCTCGCCGCTCCATTGACGCGGGCTAGCGGCAAACGCATACTTCGCACAGAGGAGCGGTGCGATGCAAAAAAAATTACGGTTTGCGGGTTGGGTGCTTGCGGCGCTAACCCTAATTGCGCCCGCCCTGGGCGGTGAGCTCCAAAGCAAGGAACGCGCAGACATTGACGCGCGCGCGCTAGCCGCACCGCCCGAGGTCGAAAAGTCTACCAAAGCACTTGCCGCGTACCTGACCCACGACCTGCACACCGAACGGGAAAAGATCCGCGCGATTTACCGCTGGATTACGGATCGCATTGAATACGATGTCGATGCCTACCTGGCCGGCAAGCTCTCCAAAATGAATGCCTCCGAGGTTCTAACCAAACGCCAGAGTGTGTGCGATGGGTTCGCCACGCTTTTCGCCGATCTGTCCCACGAAGCGGGGCTGGAAGTCAAAACTATCGAAGGTTTTGCCAAGGGATATGTGGGTCAAGGCACGCATCATTTTGACAAGCCCAACCACATGTGGAATGCCATTCAAGTCGACGGCGAATGGCGCATGATTGACGCCACCTGGGGTGCAGGTTACGTCGTGGATGGCAAATACAAGAAAGTCCTATCAGAGGCGTTTTTCATGGTGCCGCCGGAGCAATTGGTGTTCAGCCATTTTCCGAAAGACGATAGCTGGCAGCTTCAACACACTCCCCACCTCTCACAAAAAGAATTTGAGGCACTGCCCGAAGTCAAAACCACTTTTTTCAATAATGAAATTTCGGCGCTCGCGGCATGGGAAACCTTGTCCAACCCCGACTTTGCCGGCTACTTTGTGCAGACTTATGAGCAACCCTACCATCTGGCTTCTGTGCAAAAAGCACCCTTAGCCTATAACTTGAAACCGGCGCGCACTTACCAGTTCCGCATCCGCTCCGACACGTTCGAAAAGATGGCGGTTGCCCAAACGGGCACTTGGCTCGAAATGGAAAAACAGGACAACGCGTATTCGCTGGACCTGCAATCGCAAATACCGGGGCAACTATTGGTGTTGGGCAAGGCGTTCGGCAGCGAGACATACACCGCTATATTGGGTTACGAAGTCAAGCCCTGAAAGGCAACTGCCGGCGCCTGCTTGGCTGAGGCCCCGGGGGCACTATGATGGCGGCTTGCTTGATGACCACGAGCCTTGCCATGATTCGCCTGTCTGAACTCAAACTCCCTTTAAGTGCACTGCCCGTTGATTTGCGCCGCGCAGCCGACGCGCCGGCCGAAACGGACGCAGACCGCGCACCAGTGGCACATCCGGTGGCGGCACTCACCGCTTTGGCCGCCAAGTCCTTAAATATTGCGCCTCAAGCCATCTACCACTTGCACGTATTCAAACGCAGCTTTGATGCACGCAAGGCGGATCTGGTGGTGGTCTACATCGTCGACATTTCCCTCCAAGCCGCCGACACGCAAGCGGTCTTGAAGCTGGAGAAGCAACTGTTGGAAAGTTTTTCCAGCAACCCCCACATCATCGCAACGCCGGACATGGCTTACCAAGCGGTAGCGCAGGCACCGGCCGATTTGCCGCTGCGGCCGGTGGTTGTGGGCTTTGGACCCTGCGGCATGTTTGCGGCGCTGGTGTTGGCCCAGATGGGTTTCAAGCCACTCGTGCTGGAGCGCGGACGCAAGGTGCGAGAGCGCACCAAGGACACCTGGGGTCTGTGGCGCAAAAGAAAGTTGAATCCTGAGAGCAATGTGCAATTTGGCGAAGGCGGTGCAGGTACGTTTTCAGACGGCAAGTTGTGGAGCCAAATCAAAGACCCGCGCTTTCTGGGCCGCAAAGTCATGGATGAGTTTGTCAAAGCCGGTGCGCCACCGGAAATTCTGTACGAGGCACACCCGCACATCGGCACCTTCAAACTGGTTAAGGTGGTGGAGAACATGCGCGAACAGATCATTGCACTGGGCGGCGCGGTTCAGTTCGAGCAGCGGGTCGTTGACGTGGTGCTGGACGGCCCGCTAGAGCGCCAACAACTGCGCGGCTTGCAGGTGCTGGACGTGGCAACGGGTCAAATGCATTTGCTGCCAGCAGACCATGTAGTGATGGCCTTGGGACACAGCGCCCGCGACACATTTTCCATGCTGTTTGAGCGCGGCGTGGCGATGCAGGCTAAGCCGTTTTCGGTGGGCTTTCGAATTGAACATCCGCAAAGCGTGATTGACCGCGCGCGTTGGGGACGCCATGCAGGCCATCCCATGTTGGGCGCGGCCGACTACAAGCTCGTGCACCACGCCGCAAACGGCCGCGCGGTGTACAGCTTTTGCATGTGTCCGGGCGGTACGGTTGTGGCTGCAACCAGCGAACCCGGTCGGGTAGTCACCAACGGCATGAGCCAGTATTCGCGCAACGAGCGCAATGCCAACGCAGGCATTGTGGTGGGCATTGATCCGCAGGACTACCCACAGGATGAGTCCGCATTCATACATGCCTTTGGTGAAGAAGCCGGCATGCGCTACGCCGCACAAGCGGCCACTCTCAGGTCCAAGGACCCCCTTGCCGCGCATCCTCTGTCGGGCATTGCGTTACAGCGACGGCTGGAAAGCGGCGCCTACACCTTAGGGGGCGCAAACTATGAGGCCCCAGGCCAGCTGGTTGGCGACTTTATTGCGGCAAAACCATCCAGCAAATTCGGCACTGTTACACCGTCTTACAAACCCGGCGTCAAGCTCGGTGACTTGACGCCTTCGCTACCTGAATACGCCATCGAGGCGATTCGCGAAGCACTGCCAGTATTCGGTAAAAAAATTAAGGGCTTTGACATGTCCGATGCAGTGCTCACCGGCGTTGAGACCCGCACCTCGTCACCGTTAAAAATGCCACGTGGTGACGACTTGCAAAGTACCAATGTACGAGGGCTGTTTCCTGCCGGTGAGGGTGCCAGTTATGCGGGCGGCATTATGTCGGCCGGTGTCGACGGAATCCGGGTAGCCGAGGCACTGGCGCAATCGATTTGCAAACTAGACGCGGCACAGCGCAGGCACTAACATTGGGAATCGTATAGCTACTTTGTTGGACCCCCGGATTGAACACGCGCTACACAGCCCCAGATACGCCTGCGAACGAGGAAGCGCGTCTGCACGCCCTGTTCGACCTGGAGGTGCTGGACACCGGCACCGAAGCTGATCTGGACGCGCTGGTGCAAACGGCTTCGCTGGTTTGCGAGGTTCCGATTTCACTGATCAGTCTGGTCGACGCCAACCGGCAATGGTTCAAATCCCGTGTGGGGCTGGACGCAGAGCAAACTCCTAGAGACATTTCTTTTTGCGGCCACGCGATTCTGGGCGACGGCATTTTCGAGATCCCTGACGCCGCTGCCGACCCGCGTTTTGCTGGCAACCCGCTGGTCACGCAGGCACCCGACATCCGCTTCTATGCGGGCGCACCGATCAAACTCAGTAATGGTGCCAATGTGGGAACTTTTTGTGTCATCGACCGCATGCCCAGAAAGCTTTCGGAGAAACAGCGCAAGATTCTTTCCCATCTTGCAGTGACTGCCGCATCAATGCTGGAAAAACGTGCGCAGCTATTGCAAGTGGCGGAGTGGAAGCTGAAGGTCGAACAAAGCAATGAAGAACACCTTCGCCTTGCTGCCATAGTGGAACAAAGCGACGATGCCATCATCAGCAAAGACGTCAATGCCCGTGTTACCAGTTGGAATAAGGGTGCGCAGCGCATGTTCGGCTACAGCCCTGAAGAAATGTTAGGGCAGCAGGTCACCCGTCTTTTCCCGCACACACTGGTGGGCGAAGAGGAGCGGTTGGTCGCCATGGTGCGCGCTGGTGACGTGATTGCCAACTACGAGACGGTTCGTCTGCACAAAAACGGGCGTGAAATACCCGTCTCACTGAGCATGTCACTCCTACTGGGCCCGGGCGGCGAAGCCGTTGGAATCTCCAAAATTGTGCGTGATATCAGCGCACGGGTTTCGGCTGATGAGGCACTGCGTGCTACCGAAGTGCAATATAAATCGCTCATTGATGCCATGTACGAAGGCGTTGTGGTTCAACGCGCCGATGGCACCATTGTTTCATGCAACGATAGCGCGCAAAGGCTGCTGGGCTTGCGCTATGAACAATTGATCGGTCGCAGATCCATCGATCCGGTGTGGCGTTGCATTCATGAAGACATGAGCGATTGGCCCAGCGATACGCACCCTGCTATGGTTGCCTTGGCCAACGGGCAAGAGGTAAGCGAAGTGGTGATGGGTGTCTACAAAGAAGATGGCAGTCTTGGCTGGCTATCGGTAAATGCCAAGCCCATGTTTGATGATGGCGTCGAAAAACCCAGCTCGGTCATTTGCACGTTTGTCGATATTTCCCAGCGCAAACGCGAAGCCGATCAGCTGCGCCTCAGCGAACAAACCTTTTCCGCCATGTTCAACAGTGCCACCAGTGGCATGGGGATACTGTCCGCCAAAGGCGTGTGGCTGACCACCAATCCCGCGCTGAGCGATTTTCTGGGCTATTCAGCCGAGGAACTGGGCGAGATGACTTTTACCGATGTCAGCCACCCTGACGATTGGAAAGTTGACACCGATCAGTTAGCGCGTCTGACCGGTGGCGAAATTCAGGTCTACCAGCGCGCCAAGCGCTATCTGCACCGTGAGGGGCATGTGGTCTGGGGACTGGCCAGCGTTTCGCTGGTGCGCGACGCAGAAGACCAACCGGAATTTTTAATCACGCAAATTGTGGACATCACCGCACGCAAGCGGGCAGAAGAGTCGCTGGCTTCGAGCAATGCGTTGATGGAAGAGTCGCAAGAAATTGCCAAGGTCGGCGGTTGGGAACTGGATCTGGAAAACAGCCAGCTTTATTGGACTAAAGAAACTTACCGCATTCACGAAACGTCACCCGAGGATTTCAATCCTACGGTGGATGCGGGCGTAGGTTACTTCACCGACGAGTCGCGTGAACGAATCGCTCAGGCGATGGAATACGCGATTGAGACCGGTGAAGGATATGACCTGGAACTTGAAACACACACCACCAAGGGCACACTGATTCAGGTACGTACTACGGGACGCGCCACCGTTGAAGACGGCAAGACGAAACGCCTGAGCGGCATTTTTCAGGACATTACAGAACGCAAGCAGTACGAAAAATACCTGCATGAAGCGCGCGAGGCGGCAGAACTGGCCACGCAAAGCAAGGGGCAATTTCTGGCCAACATGAGCCACGAGATTCGCACGCCTATGAATGCCATTTTGGGCATGCTCAAACTGCTGGGCAACACGGCACTCACCGGCAACCAATACGACTATGTCAGCAAGACCGAAGGCGCGGCCAAATCGTTGCTGGGTCTGCTCAATGACATTCTGGATTTCTCCAAGATTGATGCGGGCAAGATGGAGCTTGATGTGCGGCCGTTCCGGGTGGACAGGCTCATGCGCGATCTGGCCGTAGTGCTCAGTGCCAACGTAGGCGGCAAGGCCATTGAAGTGCTTTACGACATCGACGCAGCGCTGCCGCCGGTTCTTTTGGGCGACGCAATGCGCTTACAACAGGTTTTAATTAACCTGGCCGGTAACGCCATTAAATTCACATCGTCGGGGCAGGTCGTGGTGAGCCTGCGGCTCACGCATCTGCAAGCCGGCGAACGCGGCATGGCACGTGTGCATTGGAGCGTGCAGGACTCCGGCATAGGCATTGCCCCTGAAAATCAGGCCAAGATTTTCAGCGGCTTCTCGCAAGCGGAAGCGTCTACCTCACGCCGCTTTGGCGGCACGGGACTGGGATTGGCAATTAGCCAGCGACTGGTAGAAATCATGGGAGGCCAGGTCGCGCTGTCCAGTGCATTAGGCGTGGGTAGCACCTTCAGCTTTGAGCTGCAATTGCCGGTGGCCCCACCGGATGCCAACGCCGTGCCTCGCGCGCCACACAGTGCAAACCGGGTTTTGTTGATTGATGACAACCCGGTAGCCTGCAGCCTGATGGCCAAGATGATGAGCGCATTTGGCTGGACAATAGACATCGCTCACAGCGGCCAGGAGGCGTTGGACCAGATTGCCTTGCGGGCAGGAGACGTGGGCGAGTTCCCGTACCAGTGCGTATATATCGACTGGCAAATGCCCGGCATGAACGGCTGGGAGACGTTGGAACGTGTGCAAGGCGCGCATCTCAGCCTAGGCGGTGCAGCGCCGAAATTTGTTATTCTTTCGGCCAACGCGCGTGACGACTTGCAGCAGCGCACGCAAGCTGAGCAAGACGTGGTCAATGCCTTTCTCATTAAGCCGGTTACTGCCTCCATGCTGTTGGACGCATCGCTGGCCGATATCTCGGACAGCGAATCTTTGCGGCGTGCACCCCGCAGCAGCATGCGCCGGCTCGCAGGCATGCGGATTCTGGTGGTGGAAGATAACGCCATCAATCAACAGGTTGCAGAAGAGCTGCTTAGCTATGAAGGCGCGCTGGTCTCCATCGCCGGTGACGGGCGCCAGGGCGTGAATGCGGTGGCCTCTGCAAAGCGGCAATTCGATGCCGTGCTGATGGATGTGCAAATGCCGGTGATGGACGGCTATGCCGCCACCCGAGCAATACGGGCGCAACTGCAACTGGCGAGCCTGCCCATCATTGGCTTAACGGCAAATGCCATGGCATCCGACCGCGATGCATGTATCGAGGCAGGCATGAGCGAGCACATCGGCAAACCATTTGACATGGCGCAACTGATCACCATGCTGCTCACGCTCACCGGGTTCTCACCTGCGTCCGTTCCGGCAGAGCCCGTAGCCGCCAGCGCACCAGTCCCATTACCAGTCACACCTGACATTGACTTGCCAACCGCACTGACCCGTCTGGGCGGAATGAATAGCCTCTACGTGCGTTCGGCCACCGAGCTTGGCAAAGGACTGCAGACCTTGGCGACAAAGCTTGAAGCACTGCTCCAGCGCGGCGCGATGGCGGACGTACGTGCCTTGCTGCACACCTTCAAAGGCAATGCCGGAACCATGGGACTGACCCGGCTACATGCCCTGCTGGCCGAGCTCGAAAAGACGTGCAGTACATCACCGGATTCTCAAGCATTGCGCGCGCAAGCGGCACCGCTTTGCGATGTCGTCGATGACGCTATGACAGCATTGCAAACCGCCATCGCGACGCTGCAAGGGGATGCGGTCATTGCCCCCACATACGTCGCAAGCCCGGCGGCCCTAACCGCTGCAGTGGCATTGCTGCGGGTGCAACTGATCCCGCTACTGCAAAACGATGACCTGACCGTATTGGAAGTGTTTGCAAACGCGCGTCAGGAATTGCAGCACCTGCCGCCGGAATCCCTGGCCAGCCTCGAAGAGGCACTGCAAAGCCTCGATCTGGCGGGTGCGCTGGACATCAGCCAGGCACTGGTCGCCCAATTCTCCAGCGCGGCTTAAGGCGTAGACGCGGCGCCCGGCAGTGCCCGCGGCGGTCGAAACACGTCCGCATCGGCATAGAACTGCGGGTCATGGTTCGCGGGCCACCAATGCGGTACACCTAGCACCGGCAAATGGGCAAACGGCTTGGTAGCCAGCTTGTCCGCATTCAGTTCAGTAGCCATCCACGCATCAATGGCCTGCAGTCCCCGGTCAGCAGTACGCACCCGGTATACATGTGCGGTCATGGCCTTGCGCGGCGCCACCAGCTTCTCCAACAACGCGTGGCCGAACACAATGAGCTGCGCCTCGGCCCATAGCGGTCGCAAGTCCACGAACAGGCGCAGCCAATCCTTGGCGACCAGCGCCTCCCACAAATAGTCACTCGCTTGTAAAAACGCAGCGTTCTCGTCAAATACGGTAAGCGCATCGCGCGCGGGACCGCGCTGTGGCGCAATACCGGTGCGCGCAATCTGCGCGGCTTGCAATTCGTTCAGGCGAATTTTGGTCTTGGGAAAGTGCAACCAGGCCAGCCCGTTAAAGAAATCGTGCAAACCGTCGCGCGTGGGCACCTGGTTCATTTGAAAAATGAACTGTTCGTAGGCAACATTGACCGGCAAATCCGGCTGCGGCACAAACACTTTGGGCGCCACTGCGTTGTGCGCGTTGAGTGCCTGTGCAACACTGTTGCCACTTCGTGCCTGCGAAGCAACCTGCTCACCGACAGCGCGCCAAGGTATGAGCCACGGCGCCTGCCAGTCAATGGTTTCTAAACCATGCGCCACGCTAATGGCTCGCCGCCTGCCAGTGGTTTGAGTTCTGCCTGGCCGAAGGGATAGCTCTCGGGCGGCGTCCACGACTGGCGCTGCAGCGTGATGGTGCCGCTATTGCGCGGCAAGCCGTAAAAGTCTGCCCCATGGAAACTTGCAAAGCCTTCCAACTTATTCAGTGCGCCCGCGTTGTCAAAGGCTTGCGCATACAGCTCCATGGCGGCATGCGCTGTATAGCAACCGGCACAACCCGTTGCATGTTCTTTCAGGTGGGCAGGGTGGGGTGCGCTGTCGGTACCCAGAAAAAACTTAGCACTACCGCCGATTGCCGCTTGCACCAACGCTTGACGGTGTGTTTCGCGCTTAAGCACTGGCAGGCAGTAGTAATGCGGGCGAATACCGCCGGTAAATATGGCGTTGCGGTTGTAGAGCAAATGGTGCGCCGTAATCGTGGCGCCGGTAAAGCGGTCTGCCGCTTGCACGTACTGCGCAGCTTCTTTGGTGGTAATGTGCTCAAACACGATTTTGAGCTCTGGAAAATCACGGCGCAGCGGGATGAGTTGGGTGTCAATAAAAACGGCTTCGCGGTCAAACAAATCAATATCGCTGGAAGTCACTTCACCATGTACCAACAGCAGCATGTTGGCGCGTTGCATGGCCTCCAGCGTCTGATAGGTTTTGCGAAGATCTGTCACGCCGGCGTCGCTGTTGGTGGTGGCACCAGCGGGGTACAGCTTGGCCGCCACCACGCCCGCGTCTTTGGCCCGTGCAATTTCGTCAGCGGGCAGGTTGTCGGTTAAATAGAGCGTCATCAGCGGCTCAAACTGCATGCCATGGGGCACCGCCGCGCGGATGCGGTCACGGTAGGCCACGGCCTGCGCGGCGGTGGTTACCGGCGGTTTGAGGTTCGGCATGATGATGGCACGTCCGAACTGTGCTGCGGTGTGCGGCACTACGGTTTGCAGGGCATCGCCATCGCGTACATGTAAGTGCCAATCGTCGGGTTGGGTAATGGTCAGGGTCATTCGCGTTGGTTTCCAATAGTTTTTTCGCTGATCAGATAAGCCCACAGTGCCTGGGCGGCGCTTTTGGTGGTCTTGCCGTTGCTACGTTGCGCGTCTTTGCCGATAGGGCGTTCGCGATAGGCGCGAATCTCCAAAGTGGCCTGCAAAGCATTGCTGCCGGGCGGCGTGGCGCTGACCAGTTTTTTGGCCTGCAGTTCTTTGCGGATGGCGCTTTGAGGAAGGAAAGCAATGCCATGTCCCTCCAGCGCCATCGCCTTGAGTCCCTCGGCCATGTCGGTCTCGTATACACGGTCCAGGTGCACCGCATTGCGTGATTCTTTGAGAATCTGGTCCACCATCAGACCCAGATAGGCACCGGGTGCATAGCCGAGGTAAGGCAGAGGTGCATCCATGCGTCCGGGCAACAGAAACTGAGGTTCTCCCTGCGCATTGGTCCGCGCATACGGCGCCACAATTTCTTCACCCAGGCTCACCATTTCATAGCGGTCACTATCGAGCTGAAAGGGTTGCGACGCATGGTGATAGGCGATCAGCAAATCGCAACTGCCTTCAACCAGTCGCATCACCGCGTCATGCACGTTCAGCGCAATCAGGCGACTTTTCATGCCGCCAAAGTTTTCGCGCAAATTACTGACCCAGGCCGGGAAAAAAGTAAAAGCCAACGTATGCGGCACGGCAAACTCAATAAAGTCCTGCCCAGCCGATGAATGCCCGCGCAAGGCCGCACGTGTACTCTGCAGCGACTGCAGCATTTCCAATGACTGCCCGTATAGCGTTTCGCCCGCCGGCGTTAGGCGGGTCGGGTAGGAACTGCGGTCCACCAGATCGGTACCCGCCCAGGCTTCCAACGACTGAATTCGCCGTGAGAATGCCGGTTGCGTCACGTGGCGCAATTGCGCTGACCGGCTGAAACTGCGGGTTTCCGCCAAGGACACAAAGTCTTCAAGCCATTTGGTTTCCATGGGTTCTATCTCTTAACAGGTTTGCGCGGTGGTTTGGGTGGCGGCAAAGAGTCAAATGTAGCGCGCACCATCGCGCTCATCCATTGTCTGTCGTCCCAGTAATCAGCGTTGATCAACAGATGCGCGCGGGCACCGGGAAACGGCGTTCCCTCCTGTATTTCCTTCATCAGTCGTCTACCTGGCTCGGTAGGCTTTAGGAAAAGTTGCTCGTTACAGACCAGCCCCACCGGGCGCCCGGCGAAATACAAACAGTATTCGCCAAACATTTTGCGCGCACTGACCTGTCCGCTGTCGCTCAGGACATCGAGCAAAAAATCCATCGTACTTTGGGAAGTGGCCATGGCGGGATTATCGTTTTGCCGGCAGCGGGTGCCCCATTTAGCAAAATAACCAAAAAAATGCATTCGCCGAGTTCTGGAAGTCA
The DNA here is from genome assembly GCA_947373605.1 of Comamonadaceae bacterium. Lineage (GTDB taxonomy): Bacteria > Pseudomonadota > Gammaproteobacteria > Burkholderiales > Burkholderiaceae_C > Allorhodoferax. The sequence continues at coordinate 11,039 of CANBYM010000027.1, read as the reverse complement.
TACTTCGCCAAATTCAGCGTCAAGCGCCGCGTTACCGGTCTTGTACCTGACACCTTACCCACACCACGCACGTTGTAAGAACACAGCAGCCGCAAGCTCACTCCGCAGTCTGCTGCAAAGCCCACATTTGTGCGTAACGACCGTTAGCCGCCAGCAGGGCTGCATGGTTGCCGCGCTCAATGATGCGGCCTGTGTCCATCACGAGAATTTCATGCGCGTCCACCACCGTCGACAAGCGGTGCGCTATCACCAAAGTGGTCTTGTTCTGCGACACACTCTGTAACTCCGTCTGTATCGCGCGCTCGTTGGCAGAGTCGAGTGCCGATGTGGCCTCATCAAAAATCATGACCGGCGGATTCTTCAAAAGCGTGCGCGCAATCGCGACGCGTTGCTTCTCGCCCCCTGAGAGTTTTAACCCGCGCTCACCCACCATCGTGTCATAGCCCATGGGCGCGGCGCTGATAAAGGCGTGAATATGCGCAGCCTTAGCCGCCGCTTCGACCTGCGCGCGGCCACAGCCCGGCTGGCCGTAAGCAATGTTGTACTCCACGGTGTCGTTAAACAGCACCGTGTCTTGCGGCACGATGCCGATGGCTTGCCGCACCGAGGACTGAGTGACCTGTTTGATGTCCCGCCCGCCGATCAGTATGCGCCCCTGTTGCACATCGTAAAAGCGAAACAGCAGGCGCGCCAGCGTGGACTTGCCCGAGCCCGATGGACCCACTACTGCGACAGTCTTGCCACCCGGAATCTCAAAGCTGATGTCGTGCAGGATCGTGCGCTGGGGCTTGTCCTTGGCTGCGCCTGCGCTGCCTGCCGGGTCATAGGAAAAGGTAACGTTCTCAAACCGTACCGACACATCCCCATTGCCAAGCACCAGCGGCTGCGCTCCGGGCACGTCAGCAATTTCGCGTTCACGCTCCAGCAATGTGAACATTTTTTCCAGGTCAGTCAGGCTTTGCTTGATCTCGCGGTAAATCACGCCCAGAAAGTTCAGCGGGATATAGAGCTGAATCATGAATGCGTTCACCATCACCAGATCACCCAGCGTCATACGCCCGTCCACCACGCCCTGCGTCGCACGCCACAGCATGGTGACCAGGGCAAGAGCAATGATGAGTTGCTGGCCGGTATTGAGCATGCTCAGCGTGGTTTGACTTTTTACGGCGGCGCGACGGTAGCGCTCCAGGTTTTCGTCATATCGCTTGGCTTCGAATTCTTCGTTGTTGAAGTATTTGACGGTCTCGTAATTGAGCAGTGAATCAATGGCGCGGCTGTTGGCGGTGGAGTCCAACTCGTTCATTTTCTTGCGGTACTGGGTGCGCCACTCGGTCACCGTGATGGTGAAAAATATGTAGATCACCAGTGCAATGATGGTGATCCATGCAAACCACACATCAAACTTGATGGCCAGTAGGCTGAGCACCAAGGTCACTTCAATCAGCGTGGGGATGATGCTGTAGAGCGAATAACTGATGAGCGAATGCACGCCGCGCGTGCCGCGCTCAATATCGCGCGTCATACCGCCGGTTTGGCGCTCCAGGTGAAAGCGCAGGCTCATGCCGTGCAAATGCCTGAAAACCTGCAGCGAGATACTACGCGCTGCCCCCTCAGTGGCTTTGGCGAACACCAGCTCGCGCAACTCGGTAAACATCGAGGTGGACAGCCGCAGGGCCCCATAGCCCAACAACAGGGCACCCGGCACTACCAGCAAGGACGCAGGATCGCCCGGCTTGAGCGTCATGGCATCGACCAGATTTTTGAGCAACACTGGCACAGCTACGTTGGCCAGCTTGGCGCCCACCATGAAGGCCAGCGCAGCAATCACCCGCCATTTGTACGCCCACAAGTAGGGGAACAGGCGCGCCAACGTATCCCAATCGGACTTGGCTTTGGGCGCGACGGCAGGCGAGGCGGATAAGTTTGAACTTACAGGACCGACATGGGGGACATGGGCGGCCGGTGCATGGTGACCGGAAGGGTGCATGGGCGACAATCTTTCTTTGTTATCTTAAGGATTGTGCCTATGTCCAACAATTCAAGCGCAGTAGTGACCCAACTGCCCACCGACCAGGAACTGGTTCTCAAGGTAATCCCCATGCCCGCCGACTGCAATGCCAACGGCGATATCTTCGGCGGCTGGGTGATGGCGCAGGTGGACCTGGCCGGCTCGGTAGTGCCTGCGCGCTACACCAAGGGCCGCATGGCGACCGTGGCAGTCAAAGAGTTTGTGTTCAAGCAACCGGTGCGGGTGGGCGACATTCTGAGCTTTTTTTCCAAGGTGGACCGCATCGGGCGCACCTCGATTACGGTCAAGGTCGAGGTATTCGCCGAGCGCTATTTTTCGCAAGGGCAATATGCCAAGGTCACTGAAGCCACCGTGACTTATGTGGCCATTGATGAGGCCGGTCAGCCACGCGAGATTGCCAAAAACCTACCTTGAGGCTCTACCGTCCGGTGCCTGGTATGACTTTGAGGTCGACCTGGTCGAGGCGAACGAACACATAGCCCTTTTTAAGCAGCTGGATCAGGCCAACGGACAAGCCCTCGGCCGAATCGCCTGCGGGTTTATTCATGTGCGCGATGATCACGTCGCCCCCCTTGACGTGTTTCAGCCGGTCTTCAATGGCGGCTTGCTTTAGCGTGGCTCCGGCATCTGCGTTGATGGAAAAGCCGGCAATTTTGTAGCCCAGCTTTTCAATTTCCTGCGTCGCCTGCGAGTCATATTCGGCGGTGGCAGCGCGATACCAATGCGGTGGCACACCGATGGTTTGCTCGATGGCGTGTGCGCCCCCTAAAACCTCACGGCGCAGATGAATGATGTCGGGTTCGCCGGGTATGCCGTAAACCTTTCTTCCGGCACCGATCACGGCCGGTATGTGGTTTTCGCCATGGTCTTCCACCTCAAACAAGTCCAGATGGCTTTTGATGACGGATACGCCATAGGGATTTTTGTCCAGCCATTTTTTGGTGGCAAACAAGGTGGCGGGGATGTGATTGCGAATCAAAAACTCGATCAAATCATCGTCGAATTTTCCGGAACAAGCGTCCAGCGTGAGGGCCACCCGTTTGGCATCGGGTGCATCGTCCGCAATGCGGTCATGAATTTCCACCGCCGGGTCTGCCTGCATCGGGGCTGCCAGTGATGCCGGGCCAAAGAACAGGCCAATCAACACACCGAACGCCAGCGAGCCCGCCGCGCCAGTACTTGTCCGCCACCGCCATTGCCCAGGGACTCGCATCATGGCGCGCAGCAATTGCCCAGATAGGTGGTCGCAAACCACACCAGAAAGCCGCAAAAAACGGCAGCGGCGGCGCACACGGCCAATAGCCGTCCGAAACGGGGCTTTGGCTCTTTGTACTCGGATACTTTTTGATCTTCGCTCACCACAGCGCGCTCATGAAACGATATAGGCAGCAGAGCCGGTAGACAGCAGCTTGCCGTCGGCGGCCAGAAACTCCATGCGAGTGGACGCAACCCGCGAACCCAGTCGCATCACTTCTGCGCGCAGTTCAAAGTATTCGCTGATACCGGGGCGCAGGTAGTCAATGCGCAGGTCAATCGTCCCCAGCTTGGCAAAGCGGTGCAGACGCGCCTGCACCGGTTCATCCATGTGACGCGCACCGATGGCCGCCATCACCGCCAAGCCCCCCATGGCGTCCAGCCCCGCGCTGATAACACCACCGTGAACCCGGTTGTAGCTAAAGTGGCCGACCAGGGCATTGCGCATATCGATACGCGCGCGCACCTGATGGGCTTCGAGCGATGTGATCTTCAGGCCTAGTGTTTTATTAAAGACAATGTGCTCTTCAAAAATGCTGCGCAAGCCTTCAACAAATTCGGGCTCAAAACCTGATGCCGTTGTCTTCATCAGAATCCCCGAGAGACCTCAGCCTTCAGGCTAGGGAGGCAGAGGGCCAGCGCAAAGCGCTGGAGGGGTTGTTTAGATCCAAGAAGACTGTTAATATATACAGTATGTTGTTGGTGTACCGCTAAAGAGTCAAATCGCTTAACGGCTTGCTGAACAAGCTCACTACTGTCTCCAGCAAAGAATTGGGAATCCACAGCGGCACTATCAACGCGGTGTGTGAGCAGTATGCGAAGTCTCGCTCCCAGAAGAGGCGGCCGTACTTGCGCTACAGGGGCAAGAAGAACTTGGGTTGGGTTCCATTGAAGGGGAGAGAACTTAAAGAAACGCCCAAAGGATTTCACTTCAACGGGCGAGAGTACAAGGTTTTCAAGAGTCGCTGCATCCCGTGTGGGGCCACGATCAAAGACGGCACAAACTTCTCGCAAGACAACCGGGGGAATTGGTTTCTCAACATCAGCATTGAACTGCCCGATAGCGCTCAACGCCCCATCAACCGCGGCGTGGGCATTGACCTCGGACTCAAAGACTTTGCTACTTTGTCTAACGGCGAGAAGATACAGGCTCCTGTCCTGTACCGCGATGCCCAAGTAGCGCTGGCCATCGCGCAGCGCGCGCGCAAGTCTCGACGTGTGAGAGCTATTCAGGCTAAAACCGCGCATCGGCGCAGTGATTTCTTGCACAAACTCTCCACCCGCATTGTGCGTGAGTTTGATTTGATTGCAGTGGGCGATGTGTCCGCCGCAGGGCTTGTCAAAACCAACATGGCCAAGTCTGTTCTGGATGCTGGTGGGTCGTCCTTTCGAAACCAGTTGACGTACAAGGCTGTTAAGCATGGCGCCTGGCTGGAAAAAGTGAACGAGAATTTTACTACCCAGACCTGCTCGGATTGTGGCGCCCGCCCTGATTCGAGTCCGAGAGGTATCGCAGGCCTTGGAATAAGGCAGTGGGTTTGCAGTGAATGTGGCGGCTTGCATGATCGCGATGTGAATGCGGCTGAAAATATTCTGTCCAAGCTTGTTGCCGGCCTCGGACATGAGACCCCTGTCGAGGGAATCCCCGTCCTTTAGGGCTGGGGAGATGTCAAGCCTTATTGCTTGTTCTTAAGCTTGCCCCGCGGAATCACCGCCGTGGTGATGGTGGCGCGAATCGGCTCACTCAAACCGCCTGACGCGGGCTTGGGTGGCGAAGAATCCTTCTTGGGTTTCTTGGCTTCTTTGTTGGTTTTTTGTTGACCTTTGGCCATGGTGAACTCCTTGAAAGGGTTGATTTAGAAAATTTGCAGACCATGCAGTCTAATACCTTGGCCATGCCGATTTCCATCGAAGAAGCCGAAGTCACGATTACTGCCATTCGCGCACAGGGCGCGGGCGGCCAGAATGTGAACAAAGTCTCCAGCGCCATCCATTTGCGCTTTGATATTCCTGCGTCCTCCTTAAACGAGGACGTCAAAGAGCGCATGCTGGCCTTACGTGATAGCCGTATTACAGACGCAGGCGTGCTGATCATCAAAGCACAACAGCACCGCACGCAAGACATGAACCGGCTTGACGCCTTTGCCCGGCTGCATGAACTGGTAAATAGCGTGGCAACGGCACCCCGCATACGCCGCGCTACAAAACCCACCTACGCATCTAAAAAGCGCAGGCTGGAGGGCAAGAGCCAGCGCGCCGAGCTCAAGGCTGGTCGAATCCGCGTGAAAGGCGAATAATGAGAGCCATGCAACCAATCCAACACACCGCGATCGCATGCCTGCTTTCATGGCTGGTGGGCTGCCTGACAACCTTACCCGTTGGCGCCCAAGGGCTGGATGGCTTGGATGCAATGGAATCGATCCAGAGTAGCGGCGTCACGTTTCTGGGTGACCGCGTTTTTTATACTTTCGCGCGCGATGGAGATGTTGGTTTTTTTGGACGTGCGCGGGTTCGGCCGGGTAATCTTTCCCTACAGGAAAACCCGCAATGGAGCGGACTTACCGAGCGCTCTGCGCAAATGGAAGGTGGACTGGCGTCGGTATTGGTAAGTCCTGTTGGCTTATGGTCGGCCCGCCTGAGCACTGATAGCAGCTACGCCAGCAACGGAACTGAACTGCAGCTTAACTGGTCGACGCCCTTGGTTAGTGAGCGCTGGCTCACCATGGGCAGCTTGGGTTTGACCTGGCGCTCCGGATCTCTGACGAATTATTACTTCGGCGGAGTGAGTGCCAATGAAGCGGCAGTCGCGCGACTCCCATACGATGTTGGCAACTCCTGGTCCGTAGTGCCGTCTGTGGTGACAAGCTACCGTTTGAACCCGCAATGGCAGGTTGGTGGCGTGCTCAGTTACGAGGCGTTTTCGGCCAATGTGCGCGACAACCCGCTTATTCAAAAGGCAGGCCGATATGACGCAATGATCGGTATCGGCTACGTGTGGAAGTAAGGCGGCGATTGCTTAAACCTTGCTGAAGTCGGGGCGGCGTTTTTCCATGAACGCCGTAAAGGCTTCTTTGGCTGCCGGTTCGCGCAGCATGCGCCCGAAACTATGCAACTCCTCCTCCATATGCGCTTGCACTTGTGCTGAGTTGGTTTTCTTCATCAGGCGTTTGGTTTCGATCAGCGATGAGATTGGCTTGGCGGCCAGTTTGCGAGCCTGTGCCTGTGCCAGGCCGTTGGCCTCGCTAGGCGGCACGATGCGGTTGATCAGGCCCACTTCCAAGGCAGCTTCTGCCATGAAGGGTTCGCCTAACAAAAGGGCCTCGGCGGCGCGGTGGTAACCCATCATCTGGGGCACCAGAAAGCTGCTGGCTGCCTCGGGGCACAAACCCAGATTCACAAACGGCATGGAAAACGCAGCGTTGTCGCCCGCATAAACCAGATCGCAATGAAACAGCATGGTGGTACCCACGCCCACCGCCGGGCCGCATACTGCTGCAATCAGGGGCTTGGGAAAGCTGGCAATAGTGCGTAAAAACTTGAAAACCGGTGCATCGGCGCTGGCCGATGCACCGCTGAGAAAATCGCCAATGTCATTGCCCGCGCTAAATATCGTGGTATGTCCCTGCACCACCACCACGCGCACATCCGCACTGTCGCTGGCGTGCTGTAAAGCGTCGGCAAGGGCCGCATACATGGGCTGGGTGAAAGAGTTCTTTTTATCGATGCGGTTGACGGTGAGCGTCATCACACCTTCGGTGGTGTCTATAAGAATGTCTTGCATGGGGAGTCCTTAATCTTTGTAATAAACCAATTGATGTGTCGTCGCCAAAAGCGTGCCGGTCGCACTCCAAAGGCGGGCACTCTGATCAGAGTGCCCATTGCGAAACGCCAGGGCATGCGCTTCGCACAACACGAAGTCACCGCCTGTAGCCGCCAAGTCGGCCTGATCGGCATGAAAGTACACCGTCATCGACACCGTTCCCGCAGGCACCCAGGTGTGCCGCTGCCGCCAGATGCGCGGATAAAACACATCCGCCATAGAGGCGAGCGCGGTGTAGTCCAGCGCACGGGGTTCTGCATGGCGCACCCATTGGCGCGTCAAGCTGTGCGGCAATTCCGTACTGCCTGACGCGGGCGGTGGCATATCAAAATCCGGAACCGGACCCTGTAACACCCGCATGTCGTAGCGCTGCAGCCACTCCATGCCGACTTGATTCGGGTCCCAACGTGTCAGACTATCGGCAGAGGCGACACGGGGAAATTCAACGTCCGTACCGTTATAGGTGTTGCGCCGCACGGCGGTAATCGCCGTGGCAGTGAGAACCAGCGCGCTGCTGCCGTCGCTTTGGATTTGCTGCATTTCCACCATCCAGTGCTGGCTGGATCGGTTGGTTTTGGTAATACGCAGGGCAATGTAAAACGGACCGCCCGTAAGTGCTGCGACGTAATTCACTGTGAGCGCCGCTGGCTCTCCCAGGCACTGCGGATGCTGCACCAGCGCCTGCACCACTGTGGCTGCGGTAATGCCGCCAAACGGCCCCACCATGTTCCACCAAGCGGTGTGCGTGTTGCCAATAAAGGTGCCGTCGGCTTGCGGTTGCAGTGTTACTGCTTCGTCAAAAGCATTACGCGTCATGAAGCAGCATTTTTGCAGCGTTTGAAAATTGGTGCTCAAACCCGCTCAAAGATACCGGCTGCGCCCTGCCCCATCCCCACACACATGGTGACCATGCTGTATTTGAGCTGGTGACGATGCATAGCGTGGATGGCCGTAGCGGCGCGGATGGCACCCGTGGCGCCTAAAGGGTGACCCAGCGCAATGGCACCACCCATCGGGTTGACCTTGGACACGTCCAGCCCCAGCGTGTTGATCACTGCCAGCGACTGCGCGGCAAACGCTTCATTCAGTTCAAACCAGTCGATATCGTCCTGCTTGAGGTTGGCGTAACGCAGCGCGGCCGGAATGGCTTCAATCGGGCCGATGCCCATGATGTGCGGAGGTACGCCTTTGCTGGCAAAGCTCACAAAGCGCGCCAGCGGCTTGAGGTTGAATTGCTTCACCGCCTTTTCGCTGGCCAGAATCAATGCGCCTGCGCCGTCCGAAGTCTGAGAACTGTTGCCGGCCGTCACCGAGCCGCGCGCGGCAAACACCGTCTTGAGTTTGGCCAGACCTTCCATAGACGTGTCAGCGCGTGCGCCTTCGTCCAGAGTCACAGTGCGGCGGGTTTCAACCACTTCGCCCCTCTCCAGATTGGCGCTGCGATCCACCACATTGACGGGCGTGATTTCTGCCGCGAAGTCGCCGCGTTGTTGCGCAGCCAGTGCGCGCTTATGAGACTCCACTGCAAATGCATCCTGCGCTTCGCGACTGACTTTCCACTGGGTCGCGACCTTCTCAGCGGTCAGCCCCATGCCGTAGGCAATACCAATGTTTTCGTCGTTGTTGAACATAGCGGGTGACAGCGAAGGCGAGTTGCCCATCATGGGCACCATGCTCATGCTTTCAACGCCGGCAGCCATCATCACATCGGCCTCACCCACCCGGATGCGGTCGGCGGCCATTTGAATCGCAGAAATGCCGGAGGCGCAAAAACGATTCACCGTAATGCCCCCCACACTATTAGGCAGCCCGGCCAGCACTGCACCGATGCGCGCAATATTCAGCCCCTGCGAGGCTTCGGGAATCGCGCAACCGCAAATCAAATCCTCAATGGCTTGCGGGTCCAAACCCGGCGCCTGACGCAAAGCAGATTGCAATACCTGCACCAACAAATCGTCTGGGCGGGTGTTACGGAAAAAGCCACGGTGCGAGCGGCCGATGGGTGTGCGCGTGGCAGCAACGATGTAGGCGTCTTGTACTTGTTTCATGATGTATTGCTTCCGGATTTAGTTGCGAACGGGCTTGCCGGTGGACATCATTCCCATGATCCGCTCCTGCGTCTTGGCGTTGCCCAGCAGTGCACCAAAGGCGTTGCGCTCCAGCGTCATCAGGTATTCCTCGCTGACCAGTGTGCCAGCGTCTACATCGCCACCGCAGACCACCTCTGCAATCAGGGTGGCAATGTGAAAGTCGTGCGCACTGATAAAGCCACCGTCACGCATATTGACCAGTGAACCTTTCATGGTGGCAATGCCGCTGCGCCCGGCCACCGGGAACAGCCGCTTGTGCGGCGCGCGGTAGCCGCTGGCCGACATGGAAAGCGCCTCGTTGATGGCCACGAAAAGCAATTCGTCTTTGTGCGCTACGATGACATCGCTGTCGAGCAAATAGCCCAGCTTACGGGACTCCAGCGCGCTGGTGCCCACCTTGGCCATGGCCGCAGCCGTAAAGCCTTCGGTCAGGAAGGGCAGCAGGTCTTTACCCGTCGAAGCAGCAGCATTTTCTGCGGCACGGCGCGCGATGTAGGTCAACCCGCCAGCACCGGGCACCAGCCCTACGCCCACTTCCACCAGACCGATGTAACTCTCCATTGCTGCCACGCGCTTGCTCGAATACACCGCCAGTTCGCAGCCGCCGCCCAAGGCGAGACCGCGAATGGCAGACACCACTGGAACATTGGAGTAGCGCAGCTTGAGCATGGCGCCTTGCATCTCTGCCTCAGCTCCCTGGATAGCAGCCACGCCACCCATCATGAATGCGGGCAACATGGCTTGCAGATCGGCACCGGCAGAAAACAGGTCATCGGGGGACCAGATCACGAGCCCGTCAAATTCCTTCTCAGCCATTTCGTGCGCCTGCACCAGTCCCTCCATCACACCGGGGCCCAGCGCATGCATCTTGGATTTAATGCTGGCGATTAACACGCGCTCGGCACCGCTTTGTACGGATGCATCCAAGGTCCACAGTCGGATGTGCGCGTCTTCATGCAAAGTCTTCCCCGCCACCTGGGCTTTGGGTGCTTTTGAGCCCAACACACTTTCTGGAAAATGCTGCCGCGCATACACAGGCAGCTTGCGCACCGGCACAAACTGACCCGTACCCGGGTTCCACGATCCTTGAGGCTGGTGGACGCCACCGGCATCGGCCACCGGGCCGTTAAACACCCAGTCCGGCAAAGGCGCATTGCACAGCGCTTTACCGGCATCAATGTCTTCTTTGATCATTTGAGCCACTTCGAGCCAACCGGCTTCCTGCCACAGTTCGAATGGCCCCTGGCTCATGCCGAAACCCCAGCGCAAGCAAAGGTCTACATCGCGGGCGTTGTCGGCAATGCTGGCCAAATGTACGGCAGCGTAATGAAAGCCATTGCGCAACACCGCCCACAAGAACTGCCCTTGCGCTCCTTCGCTATTGCGCAACAACTTCAGGCGCTCAGGCGCCGACTTTTTGAGCATGCGTCCGTACACCTCATCCGCCTTTTGACCACCTGGCACATACTCTTTGCTCTCCAGGTCAAAGCGCAATACATCGCGCCCGACTTTCTTGAAAAAGCCGGCCTTGGTCTTCTGGCCGAGGTTGCCCATCTCCAACAACGTCTTAAGAACTTCAGGCGTGGCAAAGTTGCCGTAGAACGGATCAAACTTTCCAGCGCCTGCGGCAGGGTCCCCGCTCAAAGTGTCTTGCAGCGTCTTAATCACATGGGCCATGGTGTCCAGTCCCACGACATCCGCCGTACGGAAGGTACCGGAACTGGCGCGGCCCAGCTTTTTGCCGGTCAGGTCGTCCACCACGTCAAAGGTGAGCCCAAAGTTCTGCACCTCTTTCATGGTGGCCAGCATGCCGGCAATGCCTACGCGGTTGGCAATAAAGTTGGGC